>CAZAHQ010000154.1:0-8389 GCA_964484415.1 uncultured Acidobacteriota bacterium
ATTGGGATCGGACACCAAATCGTTTGTCGGCGCTTTGCGCTCGGTACTGCGCCAGGACCCGGACGTGGTGTTGATCGGCGAGTTGCGCGATCTGGAAACGATGGAGTGCGCGCTACAAGTTGCCGAAACCGGTCACTTGACGTTCGCAACGCTCCACACCAACAGCGCCGCACAAACCATCAACCGAATCATCGACGTGTTTCCCACCAACCAGCAGCCGCAGGTCCGCGCGCAACTGTCTTTGGTCTTGGAGGGAGTCCTCTGTCAGTCGCTCTTGCCGCGATCGAACGGTCACGGGCGCTGCATGGCAATGGAGATCCTGGTACCCAACTCCGCGATCCGAAACCTGATTCGCGAGGACAAGGTCCACCAGATCTACTCGATGATGCAAACAGGGCAGGCCAAGTACGGGATGCAGACATTCAACCAATCGCTGTCCTCGCTGTACTTCCGCCGTCAGATCACGCTACAGACCGCGCTGTCGGCATCGAGCAATCCGGAAGAACTGCAGGACATGATCAATCGGGGCGCGACTGCCCTGAACGGCGGCACGCCCACGCCCGCCGGTCGTCGCTGAGGAGCTTGACCCATGGCCGTCTATACCTACGAGGGACGCACCAAGACCGGCGATAACCGCCAAGGTACGGTCGAGGCACCCAACAAAGAACAGGCGCTGAGCAAACTGAAGCGCCAGGGGATCGATGCGCCGACCGTCACCGAAAAGAGCGGCGGCCTGCCGATTCCGAAGTTCCGTACCGGCATCAGCCGCAAGGACGTCGCGATCTTCACGCGTCAGTTCTCCGTGATGATCGACGCCGGCTTGCCGCTGGTGCAGTGCCTCGAGATTCTGGCCAATCAGCAACCCAACAAGATCTTCCGCGCGATCCTTACGGAGATCCGCTCCGACGTCGAGGCGGGATCGACGCTGGCCGACGCGATGCGTAAGCACCCCAAAGCGTTCGACACGCTGTACTGCAACATGGTCGCGGCGGGTGAGGCCGGAGGTATTCTCGACACGATCCTTCAACGACTCTCGCAGTACATCGAGAAGATCGTGAAGTTGAAGGCAGCGGTGCGCGGCGCGCTGATCTACCCGGTGGCCGTGTTGGTGATTGCCTGCGTCGTGGTCTGGGTGATTCTGACGTTCGTGATTCCGGTGTTCGGCGATCTGTTCACCGGGCTCGGCGCCGAGCTGCCGCTGCCGACGCGGATCGTGATCATGCTCTCGAACTTCCTACGAGCGTGGTGGTGGCTGTTGATGATCATGGGGATCGGTGCCGGTGTCGGGGTCCGGCAGTACTACAAGACCGAGCGCGGCCGGCTCGTGATCGACGGCCTGATGCTCAAGATCCCCGTGATTGGAATGCTGCTACGAAAAATCGGCGTGGCTCGCTTCTGCCGCACGCTGGGGACGCTGACCTCCTCCGGAGTTCCGATTCTCGATGGCTTGGACATCACCGCGCGCACCTCGGGCAACGCGGTGATCGAGAATGCGATCCAAGCGGTGCGCAGCGCGGTCGAGCAAGGCCGTACGATCAGCGAACCGCTGCGCGAGACCAAGGTCTTCCCGGACATGGTGGTGCAGATGATGGCGGTCGGCGAACAGACCGGCGCACTGGACACGATGCTCAGCAAGATCGCCGACTTCTACGAGGACGAGGTCGACGAAGCAACCGCCAACCTGCTGTCGCTTCTGGAACCGATCATGATCGTGTTCCTCGGAACTGTGATCGGCGGCATCGTGATCGCGATGTACATGCCGATGTTCAGCCTGATCGGCAAGATCGCCTGACCGGCGCGGGAACGAGAGGACAGTGGCCAGTTTCCGACGACACCTGCGCCGTCTGAACGGCGCCCGGGCGGTCGCGGTGACGACAATGCTCGTGGCCCTGTTCTGCATCGAGCTCTTGCTGCAACCGGGGCGCTCGCTGCGGCCGTTGTATTGGCTCGCGGCGAGTGCCTTTGCCACCATCCTGCTTTACGCGTGGCTCGATCGCCGGATTGGTGATCGGCCGATACACGCCGTGCTGCAGGTTGCGGGCGACACGTTGTTGGTGGCTGCCTTGGTCGTCGTGACCGGCGGTGGACTGTCTCCTGTCTCGTTTCTGTTCGCACTACCTGTCATGGTTGCCGCGTCGCTGCTCGGGTTGCGCGGCGGCATTGGCGCCGCCTTGGGTGCATGGGGTTTGTATGCACTGTTGTTGGCGGACTCGGTGTGGAACGGCGTGGGGCCCGATCTTGCACTCGGCGGCGTGATGTATGCGGCGGTCTCGCACCTGCTTGGACTGCTGGTGCTCGGTGTGTTGGGCGGTATGTTGGCGGAGCGGTTGAAGAGCGCCGATCTCGAACTGTTGCGCCGCCGCGAGGATCTCGATGCGTTGCGCGCCCTGCACGCCGACATCGTCGGTTCGATCAGCGCCGGGTTGATCACCACCGATCGAGAGGGGCGCATCACGTTCCTCAATCGCGCGGCAGAGGACATCGTGAGACTGCCGAGCCTCGCGCTGCTGAGTCAGTCCGCGACGACCCTGTTTGGATTGCCTGAAGGATATCTTCAGGAAGCGGCCGAAACTCTCAAACGCGGCCGCCGCCCCCGCTTCGAGCGCAGTTGGCGCCGGCCAGCAGACGGCGAAACGCTCTCGCTCGGCCTCTCGATTTCGACGCTACGTTCGACCGATGGAGAGCCGGAAGGCTGGTTGATCGTGTTTCAAGACCTGACGGAGATCGCCTCGCTCGAAGAGCAAATCCGCATCAGCGAGCGGATGGCGGCGCTGGGAGAAATGGCGGCGGGGATGGCGCACGAACTACGCAACCCCTTGGCTTCGATCAGCGGTTGCGTACAGATTCTCAGCCGTGACGCCGAGGGAGAGGCGCGCAAGTTGTCCGAGATCGCACTGCGTGAAAGTGAGCGACTCAACCGGATCGTCCGCAACTTCCTTGACTTTGCCAAGCCTGGACCGTGCCGGCCTCGCGCGCTCGATCTGCTGCCGCTGATGGAAGAGATGGCACGCCTCCTGCGCAAGAGCCCCGAGATCAGAGCCGGGCACCGCATCGACGTGCGAGGAGGTGCGGGCACGAGTTGGGCGCTGGCCGATCCCGACGCGATGCGACAAGTGTTTTGGAACCTCGCCTCCAACGCGCTCAAGGCGATGCCCGAGGGTGGGCGATTGGAGATCACGGTCAGCGGTTATGCGGGCGATCGGGTCATGGTGAGCTTCAAGGACGAAGGACGGGGAATGGACCCCGACACGGTCAAGCGTTACTTCCAGCCGTTTCACAGCAAGTTCCACGAGGGGTCGGGGCTGGGCGCGGCAATCGTCTATCGAATCGCACAAGAGCATGCCGGTGCGGTTCAGGTCGTGTCGCGCGAGGGGAAGGGAACCGAGATCTCTTTGGTGCTTCCGGCCGCCGTCGTCGCTGCGTCGGCAGCGGTCTGAGACGACGATGGCGCTGATCCTTGTGGTCGACGATGAGGCCGGCATCCGCGAAGTACTGCGCGCGGCGCTCAGCACGGAAGGCCATCGCGTCGTGGTGGCGACCGGCGGCGAGGAAGCGCTTCAAGTGCTGTCGCGCGAAACGATCGATCTGGTGATCACCGATCTCTCGATGCCCGATATCGACGGCGTCGAGCTGTTGCGTCGCAGTTCCAAGTTGGCACCCGACACTCCGGCGATCGTGGTGACCGCGTATGGATCGAAGGAATCGGCGATCGAAGCGATGCGTCATGGAGCGGTCAACTACCTCGAGAAGCCATTCGATGTCGAGGAGATGCGCCTGCACGTGCGACGAGCACTTCGACAGCAGCGGATCTCGGAAGAAAACCGTCGCCTACGTGCGCAGGTGGGTGCGGAGACCGAACTGACCGGTGACTCTCCGTCCGTCGAGGCTGTGAGAACCATGATCGGCCGTATTGCACCGGCCGATAGCAGCGTCTTGATCACGGGAGAATCGGGAACCGGCAAAGAGGTGGTGGCGCGAGCGATCCATCGGATCTCGCCGCGAGCCGAGCGCCCATTCGTTGGAATCAACTGTGCCGCGATCCCGGCAGAGTTGCTGGAGTCGGAACTGTTCGGGCACGTACGTGGCGCGTTCACCGGTGCCGATCGTTCCCGTCGTGGTCTGGTCGAAGCGGCCGAAGGGGGCACGCTGTTCCTCGACGAGATCGGCGACATGCCGCACGAGATGCAAGCCAAGCTGCTGCGCGTGTTGCAAGAGCGGCGCATCAGGCGCGTGGGCGGGACCGAGGAAATTCCTGTCGATGTCCGCGTGATCTGCGCCACGCATCGTGATCTGACGCAGTGGGTGAAGGATGGGAGGTTTCGCGAGGATCTGTTCTATCGCATCCACGTGATTCACATTCGCGTTCCCGCGCTGCGAGAGCGACGCTCCGACATCCCGCCCCTGGCCGCGAACTTTGCCGCGCGTCATTCGGCGCGGATGAATCGACGGATCACCGGGGCCAGTCCGGAGTTCGTGGAGGCGCTCGTCCGTTACACCTGGCCCGGGAACGTCCGTCAACTGGAGAACGTGCTCGAGCGAGCGGTTGCGCTGTCGACGGGCGATCTGCTGCTGCCCGAGACGCTTCCACCCGAGGTTCTCGATCCGCACGCCACATCGTCGGGTGAGTTACCTGCCGAGTTGCCCGAGCCGTTCGATCTCGAAGCGCATCTGGAGACGTTACGGCGCCACTTCATGGAGTTGGCGTTGGACGAGAGCAACGGGGTCCAGACGCGCGCCGCGGAACGAATCGGCCTGACCTTCCGGTCGTTTCGTTACTTTGCGAAGAAATACGGATTGACCACTCGAAGCGGTGATTCCGAGCCGGTCGCGGAGTTGGCGATCCGCGACTGACAACCTGTGTCACCCCTAACGGCACTCCCTGTCAGAGTCCGGCCGCAGGCTCCCGGGTGACTCGAGGCCCAACCCGACAACTCGATTGTTTGCAATCAATTAAAGCTCGCGCCGGCGCGGCCGAAGAGTGGCATCGAGGTTGCAGTCTCATGGGACACCCCAAGGAGGTGACGACATATGCTTCGTAAAGACCGTGGATTCACTCTGATCGAGCTCTTGATCGTGGTTGCCATCATCGGAATCATCGCCGCGATCGCCATTCCCAACCTGCTCAACGCCATCGATCGCGGCCGCCAGAAGCGCACCATGGCGGATGTCCGCTCGATCGGTACGGCGATTGAGTCGTACTCGGTGGACAACAACTTCTACCCGAATGAGACCGGCAACGTGAACAACCAACTGGATCAGTGGTTGGAGCCGATCTACATCAAGAAGTGCCCGGATACGGACGGTTGGAACAACGATCTTCAATACACCGATACGGCGACCGGCTACACCGTCGAGTCGTATGCCAAGAACGGTACCGATGATGCGGATACCGGCGGCAAAACCACCGACTTCGATGACGACATCATCTTCTCCGATGGCGCCTTCATTCAGTGGCCTGAAGGTCAACAGCAGTAATTTGACGTGATGCGGCGGGGGCTGCGCGCGATGTGCAGTCCCCGTCGACTTCTACGGCGAGCCCTCGATAAGCCCCTTCGCCCGAAGGGCCGGGAGAGGACAACCGTGATGAGCACAGACAAGAAAAATCAATCGGCCCAAGCCGGCTTCACCTTGGTTGAGTTGCTGGTGGTCGTTGCGATCATCGGGATCCTCTCGGCGATGGCGGTTGTGAACCTCCAGAGTTCTCTGGACAAAGCCCGTCAACGCAAGACGATGGCCAACATGCACGCCGTGAGCGTGGCGATCGAGTCGTACAGCGCGGACCTAGGGTATCTGCCGACGAATGGCATCAGTGCGCAGGAGCTGCAGGCGGCGCTCTCGAACAACCTGTACAAACAGGTCGACACCGAGGACGGCTGGAACCGCGACATGGCCTACACCTCCGATTCGGCGCACTACACGGTAGAGAGCTATGGGCGCGATGCGGCCGATGGGCCTTTGGACATCACGCGTTCGACCCGGGACGACTTTGACAACGACCTGATGATCACAGACGGCGTGTTCTCGGCGAGCCCCGAAACCGCTCCGTAACCGAGAGCCTTCGTTTCTGACGATCGTTTTGGCGCGAGCGATCGCGCCTTTCGTTTTTTGTGGGACCGGCGTCAATCTGACCAGCCGTCGCGGCGGGCCTAGACGCCGGCCGATCCCCCTTCGTAAACAGACGTGGCGGCGGGCAGGGCGGCTGGGCTAGTCTGCCGCCCGGGACGGGGCCCCGCCCCACAGACTGGCAACGAAGGAGATCCAAGGCATGCACGACATCGGCATTGAACAGGGCGAGCGCAGGCAGAATGGGTTCACCCTCATCGAACTTCTCGTGGTGATCGCGATCATCGCCATCATCGGGGCCGTCGCCGCTCCCAAGCTGCTCGGTGTCATGGAGCATGGGCGAGTCGCCGGCACGGCGCAGAGCATGGACGCCGTCGACAAGGCGATCAAGATGTACGGCATTCAACATGATGGGGCCTATCCACAGGTTGGTGACCCTGGAGCGTTGGTGGCGGCCAAGGGGACCCTCGAAACATTTCTGGCCGAACAACTCGAGACCATGAATCTTGAAGATGCGTGGGGCAACTCGCTTTACTACGGTTGTGACGGCATCAACTACACTCTGCGTTCATACGGAAAAAACAAGGCAGCCGATCCCGCTACCGGCACGATCGCCGAGAACGACTACAACGCGGACATCATCATCGTCAACGGCGGGAAGGTGCAGTGGCCCAAGTAGGTTGCTAACCAACCGCGGTTGCGCCCCCACTGTGAAGGTGAAAACGCGAGCGGCCTTCGGGCCGCTCGTTTGCTTTTACAGCGATCTGCAGGCGCGATGCGGCGCTCTCCGCTATGGTCCTCTCACCGTTGGCACGCACCTGTAGGTGAGGGAACACTCGTGTCTTCTACTGCGCTCGCTTCGGTCCTCTCCGGCCTCTCCACGCCACTCATCGCTGACGCCTGTTTGCGCATCGGGATCCCGCTACGGATGGCGCCCGCAGGGCTCGTGCCGATCGCGCCGGGCGGTTGCATCGGTGGCCGTGCACTCACCGCTCGGCATCACGGCAGTGTCGACGTGTTTCTGGAGGCACTGTCCGGGGCGCGCGAAGGGGACATCCTCGTGATCGACAACGGAGGGCGATCGGACGAGGGATGCATTGGGGATCTGACCGCACTCGAGGCGCGACATGCCGGGGTCGCGGCGATTCTGGTGTGGGGGCTGCATCGCGATCATCGGGAACTGCAGCAGGTCGGTCTGCCCGTGTTCAGCTATGGCCGGTGCCCTGCAGGTCCCGTGCGTTCGGAGGGCCGCCGTGAGGAATCGTTGAGCTCGGCACGCTTCGGCAGCGTTTTGGTCACCGGCGAGGATGTCGCGATTGCCGACGACGATGGCGCCCTCTTCGTGCCGGCCGGAGCGATCGATGCCGTGCTGGTAGCGGCGCAGGTGATTCGTGAGCGCGAGCGGCGCCAAGCTGTCCAACTCGCCAGCGGCGTATCGCTGCGCGTCCAGCTTCGCTTCGATCAATTCCTCGAGCGCCGCGCCACCGACCCACTGCTGACCTTCCGCCAACACCTCGAACAGATCGGCGGCGCCATCGAAGTCTGAGCAGTCCAGGTTTCTCTGACAGCAAATCGGGGACGGTATACCTATTTCGCGAGCGTTCTCGCACTCCAGTGCCGCTGGAAATAGGTATGACGTCCCCGAATTTCGTCGCGGGGTCGATCCTCGATCTAGAATGCGCCGTGCCGCGATCGTCGCGACTGGTTTCTGCGGGGAGCTGGCTGTTGCCGTTGGCGGGAGCGGCGGCAGCGCTCCCTTGTCTGCAGTTTCAACCGGATGATCTCTTCATCTATCTGCGTGTCGTACAGAACGTCCTGAGTGGTGACGGATGGGGTTTCAATCCTGGAGAGCCGGTGAACGTGGCCTCCTCCGGAGGTTGGCTGCTGGTACTCATCGCGCTGATGCGGACCGCAGGATCTGTCGATGCCGGCGTGGCGCAAGTCGCGTCGGCGTTCTGCACGATGCTGGCAATCGCCGGAGCCTATCGCTTGGCAACCGGCTTGGCCGGACATCGCTTGGCCGGTTGGACCGCGGCGCTGGCGTTGGGGTGCGATGCGTGGGTCATGCGCTGGTTCTGGAGCGGAATGGAAACCGGCCTGGCGATCGCGATCGCGTTGTGGGGATTGGCACTGCTTGCCGACGAACCGTCCCGTCGTTTCAACGCCTGGCTCGGGGCTGTCTTGATCGCGATCGGGCCGGTGGTGCGTCCCGAACTCGCGGCGTTGGCTGTCTGCGTGTTCGTCGTGCGTCTCGCCGATTGGCGCCGCGTCGGCCTATCGCCTGCGACAAGACTCGCGACCGCAGGCGGCGTGGTTGCGATCGCGT
>CAZAHQ010000155.1:0-8330 GCA_964484415.1 uncultured Acidobacteriota bacterium
GCCATCGTGCTTGAGTCCGGTGACCTTCGTTCCCAACATCACCGCTTCGAACTTCTTCTGCGCACTCTTCAACACCGGCTGTGACAGATCGGGATCGCAGCCGGTAAGCAGTTGATCGAGCACCTCGACCACCGTGACACGCGAGCCCAAGCCTGCATACACGAATCCGAGTTCCAGTCCGATGTATCCACCGCCGATCACCAAGAGGCGCGGCGGAACCGTCGGAATATCGAGCGCTTCCTTCGAGGTCCAAACCGGCAACCCGTCCGCCATCGGCAAACGTGCCACGCGCGACCCTGTGGCAAGAATGCAGTGTTTGAACTTGATCGATGAAACGTCAGCCCCCTCCAATGCCAAGGTGTTCTTGTCGGTGAACCGCGCGCGCCCCTTGATCACCTCCACGCCGCGGTTCTTCATCAAGCTGGCGATCCCTTTCGTGAGCCCATCCACCACCGACTCTTTCCACTTCAGTAGGCCCGCCGGGTCGACCTTCACGTCGCTGAACGACAGTCCCATCTTGGACGCCACTTCCGCTTGATGCTTCAGCTCCACCGCATGGATCAGTGTTTTGGAAGGGATGCACCCTTCGATCAGGCACACGCCGCCCAAACGCGGGCGCTCTTCGATCAGCATCACTTCCTTCCCCAGATCGGCCGCGTGCAAGGCCGCGACATACCCACCCGGGCCGGCACCGATCACCACGACTTCGGTCTCTTGGCTCAGCGATCCCATCACCATCGTCGTTACCTCGTCATCAACCAGTAGAGCGGATCGGACAGGCGGCGAATGATCTCGTTCATGAACCTCGCCGCATCGGCGCCATCGGCCACGCGGTGATCGAACGCCAGCGTCAGCGGCATGATCGTGCGAACGACGATCTGGCCGTCGCGCACCACCGCGCGCTGCGCCGCCTTGGCCATGCCGAGAATCGCGACCTCGGGATAGTTGATCGTGGGGAACAACCCGGTGCCGCCGAGCGAGCCGACGTTCGTAATCGTGAACGTTCCGCCGCGCAGGTCGTTGACCTCGATCGATCCGGCGCGTGCCTTGGCGGCGACCGCTTCGACATCGGCCGAAACCTCGAGCACCGACTTGGCGTCGCACCCTTTGATCACAGGCACGATCAACCCTTTGCCCGAATCGACCGCCACGCCGAGGTTGTAGTACTTCTTGTAGACCAATTCCTCTCGATACGGATCGAGCGAGGCGTTGAACATCGGATAGTTCTTCAGCGCCTCGACCACCGCCTTCATCACAAACGGCATCAACGAAATCTTGCCGCCCGGTTTCCCCTCGAGTTCCTTGCGCATCCGCGCGCGGAACTCATCGAGCTGTGTGACGTCGGCTTCGTCCATGTGCGCAACGTGCGGCACCAGCACCATCGAGGTGACCATTCGCTTGGCCACCTTCTTGCGGATCGAACGCACCGGCTCGCGCTCGACCGGGCCAAAGGCCGCGAAGTCGGGCATCGCCTCCAACTCGAGATAGGGGATGCCCGAGACATTGCCGACGGCGGCGGGTGTCGATGGCGCATCGCTGGCAGCGTCGCTTGCGGCCGATCGAGTGCGTGCTGCACCACCACCGGCCGCGAAACTCTTCAGATCGTCGAGCGAGATGCGACCGCCAGGTCCCGTCCCGGCGACCGTGTGAATGTCGA
The DNA here is from genome assembly GCA_964484415.1 of uncultured Acidobacteriota bacterium. GTDB lineage: Bacteria > Acidobacteriota > Polarisedimenticolia > J045 > J045 > JANNUT01. The sequence continues at coordinate 1,658 of CAZAHQ010000155.1, forward strand.
TTCCCATCTCGCGCGCCACACGTCGCGTTGCCGGCGCTGCGGCCACGGGGCCGCTGCTGCGGACCGCGCTCGCGGGTGGGGCAGGGGTGCTCGCGACCGGCGCTGCAGCGCGAACCGATGCACTCGCGGCAGCGGGCGTAGCGGCGGCCGGTGTGGGCGAAGCCGCAGCGGTTGCAGCGATCGCGCCCGACGCGGCATCGTCGATTACCACAATCACCTGTCCAACCTCGACGGTGTCGCCGACGTTGCCGGCCAACGAAACGATCTTCCCGGCGCGCGGTGAGGGGATCGTAACGGCGGCTTTGTCGGTCTCGACATCGACCAGCGGCGCATCTTCCTTGATCGTTTCGCCCACCTGCGCGTGCCACTTCAGAAGCTCGCCCTCGTGAATCCCTTCGCCGAGGTCAGGGAGTTTGAACTCGAACATGGTGTTGCCTCCATGCGTGTCAGAACCTTTTTCGGCGGCCGAATCGAATCTCGAGCATCGGCGCCGCCAGCCACTATCCGCCGATCAAAACGCCAACGTTTCGGCAATTCCTCGTGCGATCACTTGCGGCGACGGAATGAAATGCTCTTCCCGGCCGAAGTACGGTGTCTGCACGTCGTAGCCGGTGACGCGCTTCATCGGTGCCTGTAGGTACATCAAGTTGTGATCGTTGGCGCGCGCCAGGATCTCGCTCGCGATGCCGAACGAGCGGGGCGATTCCTGCACGACCACCACCCGGCCGGTCTTGCGAATCGACGCATCGATCGTCGCCACATCCAGGGGCGAGAGTGTCAACAGGTCGATCAACTCGATCTTGGCCCCCATCGCGTGCTGCAACTCAGCGACCGCGGAGAGCGTCGGCCGCATCATCGCGCCCCAACTGATGACGGTGACGTCGGTTCCTGGGTGCACGATCTGCGCCTTTCCGATCTCCATCACCTCCGGCTCGTCCGGCACCTCCTCACGGAAGGCGCGATACGAGCGCTTCGGCTCCATGAACACGACGGGGTCTGGGTCGCGAATGGCCGCCACCATCAGCGCGCGCGCGTTACGCGGTCCGGAGGGAGCGATGACCTTCACCCCCGGCATTGCGGTGTACATCGACTCGCGCGCCTCGGAGTGATGTTCCAGCGCGCGCACGCCACCGCCATACGGAAAGCGCAGCACCAAAGGCACCGTTTGCTGACCCTGCGTGCGTTGCCGGTAGCGCGAGGCGTTTCCTTCGAGTTGCCCGAACGTGATGTACGAGAAGCCGTCGAACTGGATCTCGGCAACGGGTCGTAGGCCGGCGATCGCCATGCCGACAGCGGTTCCCATGATTCCCGATTCGGCCAACGGCGTATCGAGCACGCGTTGCTCACCGAACTTGTGAATCAAGCCGGCGGTGACGCGAAAGACTCCCTCGTCCAACCCGACGTCTTCACCCATCACCACCACCGATGGGTCGCGTTCCATCTCTTGATGCAGCGCCAAGTTGATCGCCTGCACCATCGTCATCTGCGCCATCAGGCCTCCTTCGAAAGGTTCGCCAGATACTCGGCGCGCTGCTCTTCGATCACTTGATGTTTGGTCCCGAACACGAAATCGAACGTGCTGTCGGGCTTCTTGGGTTGCGCCATCGCGGCTTCGTACTCCTTGACCCCGTCATCGACCTCACGCGCCGCCGCTTCCTGCAGCTTCTGCTCGGCCTCTTCGTTCCAGAGCCCCTTGGATGTGAGATAGGTGCGAAATCGCGGCAGCGGATCTTTTTTCTCCCACAGCTTGACCTCGTCGTCGCTGCGGTACTTGGTGGGGTCGTCGGCGGTGGTGTGCATCAGAAGGCGGTACGTGACGCATTCGATCAAGGTGGGTCCGCCACCGCTCTTGGCGCGGTCCATCGCATCTTTGGTCGCTTGATACACCGCCAAGGCGTCGTTGCCGTCGACTTGAATCCCTGGGATGCCAGCGGCGACCGCTTTCTGCGCAATCGTCTGAGAGATGGTCTGCTTGCGCAGTGGCGTGGAGATCGCCCACTGGTTGTTCTGACAGATCAACACCGTCGGCGTCTGCCACACCGCCGCCATGTTGAGCCCCTCGTAGAAGTCGCCTTGCGAGGTGGCGCCATCGCCGAAGAAGCACAGGACTGCCGAGCCCTCCTTGCGATATTGCAGCGCATAGGCAATCCCAACCGCATGCGGAACCTGCGATCCGACGATCACTTGAATCGGCAGCGTTCTCTCGAGCCCCGGGTAGACGTTTCCTTCCTCGAACCCGCCCCAGTAGGTGAGCACGCGCGAGAACGGCACGCCGCGCATCAGCATTCCGCCCAACTCGCGAAACGCCGGCACGAACCAGTCGTTCTCGTCGATTGCCATCGTCGCTCCGCACGAGGCGGCTTCTTGTCCGGTCGACGGGCTGAACGTCCCCATCCGCCCCTGACGCTGGAGCTTGAGCATCCGATCGTCCGCGACGCGCGCCAACACCATGGCGCGATACAGGCGAAGCAGTTGCTCGGAACTGAGCTTCGGTTCGAGCTTCTTGTCGACCTTCCCGCTCTCGTCGAGGATCGACAAGTTGGCGATCGAGAAGTTCGCAACGTCCTTTAACGGCATCGGGCACTCCTGAGGCGTTCGTGCGGCGCACGTGACGCGAAAGTGTCAGTGAGGAGGAAGTCTGATTTCCCCTTCAAAACGGACGAAGGCTACATGCGTTTAGAGGGGCGAGCCATGGCGGAAGTAAGACGAAGAGATTACGGCGACGCGGCAGGCTCTCGCGGTTCCACGGGAGAGACCTCGACAAGCAGGCCGCCGGTCCACCGGACGATCGCGTTGTAGGCGAACGAGCCGATAAGCCCGCCGATCCAGCCCAAGATCAGACCCAGGATCGCATAGAAGAACGGCACGAAGATCACCAGCACCGCTTCAGACATGCCGAGGCCCCCGAGACCTCCAAGGGCCGCTCCCGCGGCGAACACGATCAACATCACCGGCACGACAATGAGAGCGATCACCAACATGATCGTGCCGTAGACCAGGGCAGCGATATTGGCGGTTCGCAAAGGATCGAGTCGCTTCAGTTCGTACTTCATGAGTGGGCTCTCCGGACGCCGAGGATAGCGCTGTCGCGGCTGCTCGCGGATTGATCCCGGTTCCGTCTTTTGAAAGAGGGTTGTCGAAACCTCGTGGGGACGGTACACCTTCGCGACCTTGGAGGGGTCCTCGATGCGCGTTGGCTTCCTGGCCGTGCTGTGCTTGTTGTGCTCATTTGTGCTGGCGTCCGCCCAAACCTTCGTCGATACGGGCCATACGGTGGCGATCGATGCGAAACGGGGTGCGGACAAGCGGGTCGATTACGCCGCGCTGCTGACTTTGGGGCCGTGGGATGACCGCAACTACACGTTGACGCTGGAGGACCTGGCGATTCTGGCCCCCAGCGAGGCTGAGCAACTGGCGGCAATTCCGGCGTTCTTCCGCGTGGAGATGCGCAAGGCGCAACCGGGAATGCCTCGCACCGGTCCAGGTCAATACCCGCGTCACGCGTTTCCGATCTTCATGCAGATGTTCGGCGGGTACACCGTTGACGGGGCCAAGTACCGCCGCGCCGAACGTGTCGGCGATCGCTATCTCGTCGTACTCGACCCGACAGCGACTTCCAACGAGCCAGACGCGGGGCAAGACTTCGTCTCCGGCGAGGTGCGGATCAGCACGCCGGTTGGCGGCGCAGAATCGGCGATCAAGATCAGCCCTGTCGATCCGAACAAGGTAATCGCCGGCACGATCGGACCGGTCACCAATCAAGACATGTGGTACTCGACCAACGGCGGCAGCACCTGGACGCGTGTCTCATTGCCGCTCGGTGGATCCGGTGGCGACCCTGCGGTCGACTGGTCGTCCAACGGCAACTTCGCCTACACCACCACGCTCGGTAACTGCGGATTCAGCGGCTGCCAAGTCTGGTTCTATCGCTCCGCCAACGGCGGCCAAACCTGGACGAGCCTGGAGTCTGTAACGCCCGGCGACCCGCGACGCGAATTCGGTTCCGGCGCCGACAAGGAGTACATCCATGTCGACAAGGCGGCGGGTTCGCCATTCAAGGATCGGATCTACATCTGCTGGCACCAGAACAACGTGCAGTTCTTCGCCCGCTCTGCCGACTCGGGGAACACGTTCACCACCTCGTCGTTCCCCACCACCAGCGATGAACGAGGCATCGGCAGCGACATCGCGACCGGACCCAACGGCCACGTCTACTACATCTGGCCCGGAATCAATAACAGGACGATGCGCGTGCGCAAGTCGACCGATGGCGGCGCGACATTCAGTGCTACCTCGACCGTGATCGCGAACACGCAAGACTCCTACGACTTCGCATTGCCGGCGATGGAGAGCCGTCGCGCCTTCATGTATGTCTCCGCCGATGCCGATCTCGGCACCGGTACATTCGGCGGCAGCATCTACGCGGCCTGGACCGACAACACCGGCCCCGAACAGAGCTCACCGGCCAACAACCACGGCCGAATCCAAGTCGCTCGCTCTCGTGACGGAGGGGCTACCTGGGCGGTGAGCACTCCGCACTCTACGACCGACCAACTGACCGTCGATCGCTTCCACCCCTGGCTCGGCGTCGGCGCCAATGGCGTGGTGCACGTCGTCTACTACGACACCCGGCGCGATTCGAGCCGCAACTCGGTCGACCTGTTCTATGCCTACTCGACCGACGGTGCGGTCACGTGGTCAGCGCCATCGCGCGTTACGACCGTGCAGTCGCCCAACATCAACGACGGGTTCGAGTGGGGCGATTACAACGGCCTGGACATCGTGCTCAGCAATCTGATTGCGATCTACACCGACAATCGCAACGAGACCGGTGTGGGTGACTCGCCCGATGTCTACGGTATTGGGATCACGCCGGGCGGCGCCGCCGTGTGCGGCAACAGCGCGATCGAAGCGGGCGAGGCCTGCGACGGCGCGAATCTCGGCGGTCAATCGTGTGTGACCCAGGGATGCAGCGGCGGAACGCTGAGCTGTTCGGCGGGCTGCACCTCGTTCAATACGTCGGCCTGCGTCGGGTGCGCGGGGCAAGGTGCCGGCACGGTTCCTGACGGCCGCTTTACGACCGGCTCGCTGCTGAACGTCACCAAGTCGGGCGCCAACATCACGCTCACGTGGGGCGCCGCCTGCGGGTTCGCGAGCGACTACGCAACCTACGAAGGGGACCTGGAAGTGTCGAATAGCTTGCAGCAGCGATTCTGCTCGAGCGGCGGCGCGACCACCGTGACGTTCACGCCGGCGGCCGCCAATCGCTATTACCTCGTGACACCGCTGAGCGGCGGCAACGAGGGTTCCTACGGCAAGAAGAGCAACGGCGTCGAGCGCTCCCCAGCGGCGACCGCCTGCGTTCCACAGATCATTGCCGTCTGCCCGTAGCCGCCGGTCGAGCTGAAAACAATTCGATTTCCGCCCTGCTTCGGGCGGAAATCGACGCGCAAGCTCGGTATCGTGCCCCCAGCGCCTGGCAAACGGCGCGCTGAGGGGTACCGAGAGGGTGGACTCCAATCAAGCGCCGAACGTTTCGCGGCCACGACGACTCTCGTCGTTGGCAGTCTGCGTCGCGCTAGCCGTCGCGGCCGCGAGCGCCGCGCCTGCGCCACTGAGTGTCCGCCGATACTCCACCGATGACGGCTTGCCGGCGCACACCATCAACGCGATCGCGCAAACCTCCGATGGATATTTGTGGCTGGCAACGGCAGGAGGCTTGGCTCGATTCGATGGCCAACGCTTCACGGTGTTCAGCACGCAGAGCGGACTGCCCAACAATCGCATCGAGGCGCTGGCGGTCGATCGGGATGGTGCGCTGTGGCTGAGTCCGGAAGATGGCTACGTGATGCGTCGCGACGGTCCCCGCTTCACGCACGTCGCCAGAGCCAAAAGCTGCCGCCAACTGGTGTTCGACCACAGCGCCAAGTTGTGGTGCGGGTACGACCGCGCGCTGCAACGACTCGATGGCGACTCGTGGCTCGACGCCCCCGTGACGTTGTCCTCGAACCCGCAGATGACGGTCGATGAGAACGGCGTTGCGTGGGGAGTTCTCTCCGATCTGCATCCGGCACGACTCGACGAGGGACGAATCGAAGCGCTGCCGTTTCAAGGCGACGTCACCACGCGCCTGGTGCGATCGCTTTCCGATGGCTTGATACTGTTTTCGCGCGTCGTCGCCGGAAGAACAGAAGTCGTCGATGCCGACGGGCGCGCACGTTTTTCGGTTCCGCGAGGCGACGACAGTCGTGCTTGGTTGATCGACCGTGACGGCGCGCTCTGGACCACCACCGGCGAGGTCCTCGAATTGTGGTTGCCGGCGCGCGAACAACCGCTGCTGCAGTTGATGCTCACGGAAGCCGGAACGGTGACCGGCGCGTTCGAAGATCGCGAACGCAACGTCTGGATCGGAAGCACGACCGGTGGACTCTATCGTGTGCAGCCGACCTCGTTTCGTTGGTTCGGTGCCGCGCAAGGGATGCCGCTGGAACGCGTTTGGTATTTGCGTGAGCTGTGGCATGGGCCGCTGGTCGTTTCGCAGGGAAAGGCCAGTGCATTCCGATTCGACGGCGATCGCTTCGTTGTCGATCCCGATCCACAACTCGAATCGAACACGGTGAGCTACGACGTCGGCCCGGATGGGACCGAATGGCGTGGTACCGCGACTGGTGAG
>CAZAHQ010000156.1:0-8330 GCA_964484415.1 uncultured Acidobacteriota bacterium
CTGCTTCTCCGGCGACTATCCGATTCCAATCGATCCCGAATTCCAGCCCGTCCTGCGTGGTCTTACCCAGATTGCGATACGAGAAGGTGGCCGGCAGTGTGTCTTTCAGTCCGCCCAGCTCACGCGGTACGTCCAGTACAAAGGCCGGCAGCGGGAAGCCAGGCGGGGGATTCGCGGCGGTGTAGTAGCTCTCGGTGAAGAAGTCGGTGGAGTCCTCGAGAATGTTGCGATAAATCGCCAGCGTGATCGAGACATCGTTGACGGTGCCGGTGTAACCGACCTCGTAGGCCTTCAACCGCTCTTCCTTCAGATCAGGGTTGCCATGTGCCACGCTCGGGAACGGATACAGACCGGTTGGGAGCGGGGCCACGTTGACGATCGTCACGTCGAGGTAGTTGTTGACCAATGACGGTGCACGGAACGCGCGGTTGTACGACATTCGAACACTGTGTTTGTCAGGGACGATCTGCCACAAGAGGCTGGTGCGCGGCGAGAACACGCTGCCGATCGGATCGACATCGTCGTATCGTCCGCCAATCAACCACCGGACGTGGTTACTGAGCATGATGTCGTCTTGCAGGAAGACGCCGTACTCGTCGCGATTGTCTCCAACCGGCGCAAGCGACAGATCGAACTTGTTGTGCCGCGCGGTTGCACCGTAGGTCAGGATGTGGCGCTTGCCGAGCAGCGTGGTGTTGTTGACGTCCAGCGAGTAAGTGTCGCTGGAAAACGCGAAGTTGACCGGCTGCAGGTCTGGCCCGACGGTCAGCAGGTTCTTGGCGTCGCCATCGAGTTGGTTGACGAAGAACTGCGCACGCCAGGACTTGTGCATGAAACTGGCTTGCAGGTAGTTGAACTTGGTTCCTTTGTCGATGTCGAACGGTCCGATGCCGGTGTGAATCAATCCATCGGTCTTGGCGGTTCCTACCTGGAAACTCCAGTTGGTGTCATCGTTCTGGTCGTAGTCGAAGCGGAAGTTGAGTTTGGGCTGCTCGGTCCCGCCGTTCTTGAAATTGGGATAGCTACCACCACCGACAGGCACTTTGCCGGTCGGTCGATCGTACGGATCCTGCTCGTAGTAACTGCCCGAGACCTTCCAGCCGAATTTGCCCTTGGCATCGGCGTAGGTGATGTTGCCGAAGCGCGTTCCCAACTCGCCGCCGCCAACCGTTACAGAGCCACCCTTCATCTCCTTTGGAGCTTTGGTCAGGATGTTGATCACACCGCCCAGTGCGTTGGCGCCCCAGACCGCGCTGCCCGGGCCTCTGACCACTTCGATCTGCTTGATTTCCTTGGTATCCAGCGGAAGAAAATCCCACATCACGAAGCCGAAGAAGTCGAGATAGATCGAACGGTTGTCCATCAGCACCAGCTGATATGTCGAGAGGCTGTTGGTCGCGAGCCGGCCGGTGACGTTGACGTCGCGGGCGCTGATCTGCGAAAGACTGAGTCCCGGGACATTGCGCAACAGATCGCCGTAGTCATCGGCAGGGGTTTGTTCGATCTGCTGTGGCGTGATCACGGTCACCGCCGCCGGTGTCTCATGCAGGTTCTGCTCGGTACGCGATGCGGTGGTGACGGTCATCTCTTCCGAGAAGGTCGAGTCCGCATCGGCGTCCGAATCAGTACCGGACGGCTGCGACGCACGCGCATCGCCGGTCGCCGCTGGGGCGGTGGTCGACACCGACTGCGCCCACACAACGGACGCACCGAGCGCCGCGGACAGTGCACAGATGGCTAGTTTTTTCACGATGGCCACAGTTTTTCTCCCCGCGAGGCGGCCCATCCGCCCTGAAGTGCGGAAACAACCGCGCGGGTTTATAGGCCTTCGGCTCCGCCGTCAAGCCCCTCTCATCAGCCTGTGATCGTCGTGCAGCAGATCGAAGCCGGGCACCGGACCGAAATCGACAGAACTACGGACAAGCGTTGCTCGAGGCCGCGATGGAAGCGTCGCGTGAGGCGACCTGGCCGGGCTCGGCCCCATCGAAGCTCCCCGCGCCACCGCAGTTCTCGGCCCGCACCAGGTACCAGTCGTTGCGCCCGGCTTCATTCGACTGCAGGTCGATGACACCGGTGGTCCCAAGATGTGTCGCCAGGCAGGCTGCGGTCGCCGCGGCGAAGTCACCGCCGGTGGCGAGCAACTGCTCGGGATCGCCCTTGACGATGTCGTAGCCCCCGGCTCCGGGTGTCGCGTCCCATGTCAACCGCAGGCTGGTCGATCCCCACCTCGCGACCGTCAAGCCGACGACACGCTCCGGGCGGTGCGCATCGTCCGCCGTTCCGTTGCAATCGTTATCGAATGTGTCGCAGACCTCGGGTGCGCCGGGAAACACAGAGGCTTGTGTGTAGCCGCAATCGCCTTGACACAGACTGATGCCGTCCCCGTCCGCGTCGGCAACAGCGAAGTTCACCAGATAGCCCAAGAAATCGACCGCACCGAGCACCGCGTCGCCGCTGCCGCTTCCAGCGCCCGATGGCCCGCTGCCGTGCCCCCACCAGTTGCTGTTCGCACTCACGGTGCTGGTCGCCAGATTGCGCACGCCGACAGTGTTACCGGAGATGTCGTTCTGAGTGATCACAACCGACGAGACCGCGGCCTCGAGATCGTCCACCAAGACGCCATCGAGCGAGGATGTGATGCTGTTGCAGGACACCGACACACCACTCGGCGCACCGGGGTCGCCTGCTCCATGAAAGAGATGTACGCCTGCGATCGTCGCGTGCAGGTTGTTGCCTGACAGAGTGGTGCCAACGCTGTCGGTCATCTCGGTCGCACAGGTTTGGCTGTCACGACCACCGATACGAATCGCTTCGCGCGTGGTGGCACTTCCAATCTGAACTCCATGAATCGAGGTGTTGCTCGCCAACCCGATCAGCACGCCATACGAACTGCCACCGCCATCCCACGCCGGTGCGACATCGGCATCGATGGAGCCGTCGGCGATCTCGGTGTTGGTGGCCAGTTGCAGCGATACACCGCGGCTGACACGCCGGGCTCGTAGACGGACGATCTGGTTGTGATCGGGAACGGCGCCGCTACCGCCAAGACAGGCTGGGCTGCCGGCGATCAAAATCGCCTCGCGCGAACGATGTCCGCAAGAGTCGCGGCCGAACATGTCCTGCGTCATGCCGTCGACATCGAGGTCGGCAAGCAGGTTGTGATGCGATGCGCCGCTCAAGCGCACCTCGCTGACGCCGTTTTCCTTCAGGCACAGCCGCGAGAACTGCGAGTTGGAGACATCGCGCAGATCCAACCCGACTTGCAGTCCGTTGGGGTCGCCGCAGGTGCGTCCCTGCGCCACCGATCGGATCGTCAGATCGCTGACCTGGATTCCGTCGACGCCATCGATCCGCAGCGCCGGCAGTAACGTTCCGAACTGCTCACCGCGCAGGATTGCCTTGGGGCATCCGGCAGGGTTGGGTTCACCGGCCAAGTCGATCCGTCGACCGAGTTGCAGATGCTCGTAGTACTCCCCTTCGCCAACCAACACCAAGCTGCCGGCAACCGCCGTGTTGACCGCATCGGTGAGGCGGTCGAAACACGCCGCGGCGGGAAAGGCCCAGCCGGAGTTCTGAGGCCGACGCACCAAGAGCGGCTCGGAGGCGCGTGCAATGAAACCACCCGCGTCGATCGGCCCGTTGATCGTCTCGCCGCTGCCGACCGGCCCCGGCCCGTCGATGGCGCCAAACCAATTGCGGCGTGCATCGAGCGAACTGGCCGCGGCGTTGTCGAGAGCAATGCCGTTGCCCCGAAAAACGTTCTGCGCCAACACGATTCCACTGCCGACGCTCGATTCGACGCGCACGGCAGCGCCGCCGCCAAGATTGTTGGTGAAGTTGTTGTACTGGATCGAGACGTCGCTCGTGGTACCACGCAAGACCAGACCACCGTCGTTGTCATGGAAGCGATTGCACGCCAACTTGACTGCCGACACGTCCTGCAAGATCACGCCGCGGCCATCGTCCCCCGACGCGCCCGACTGCTCGTAGAACTCGTTCCCCTCCAACTCGAGGTCGGTGATACCGCGCAAGTCGAAACCCGCATTGCTTGGACCCAAGGCAGACAAGCCGTTGTCGTAGATCAACTCGCCGGCAATCACGATCCGCCGATTCTCGCGCCCAACCGGTCCCGGCTCGACCAACAGTCCGCCGCCGGCGTCGTGGTGCAAGCGCCCGGCGATGATCTGCAGTTTTCCGTTGCCGCCGGTGAGCACGATGCCGACACCGCCCCACGGCGACCCATCGGGTTGAATGTCGCGCACGATCACGTTGGACAATCGGTTCCATTCCAGCGCGTTGTCGTAGCCGGTGGAGTCGATCACGATGCCGAGCGTGCTCTCACGGAAGGTGGCGTTCTCCAACAAGATTCCGCGGAGGTTCGGATGCGCGGGATCGCCGACGTGCATCAAGGCGTGCCCCGGTGTGTGCCACACCGTCAGGTTCCCCCACGACACATTGGAGGAGAGGATTCTCACGGCGTCGGCGGTGCCGGTGCCTTGCACGTGTGTAAGCAGGATGTGCCCCGTCCCGTGCACGTTGACCGGGTGATCGATCACGACGTCTTCGACGTAGTCACCTTCACCGACGCGCACCGTTTCGTGGTCGCAGGCTTGCGCGATGGCATGGTTGAGGCTGCCGCAAGGAAACGCGGAGTCGTGGCAGTCGTTGCCGATGTCGATCCCGTCGATCGCAACCCATCGGTCGCCCAGACACTGAGCCTGCGCGGACGCCGCGAATCCGAAAGAGAGCAGTAGCCAGGTGCCGATCTGAAGATACGAACTGCGGACTGACCGAAGGCCGTCCATCAATACCCACCTAGTGTGATGAGCCGGCACCCCCGGATGCCGTACCCAGCCGTCACTGAAGTCCCGTACTTGTACGGGCAGAACGGTCAGCGCGCCACCCATCGTTTGAGAGCCCGCGCTCCGCGCACCCCCTGAGCCCGCCTGAACCGGGTCGAACATGGTCGGGACCGACCCGTCCCCGATTCGGCTCGACGATCCGATTGCGATCGCTGTGTCCCGGTCTAGCATGGTGGCCGCATGCCCCCCCTCCACCGACGACAGCGACTGCTGGTCCGCCCGCCACGAACGGCAATCGGCCGCGGACTGTGGTGCACCGGGCTACTGGTCTTGCTCTTGCACCTTGTGGTCGGGATCCCCGGGCTTTTGGACGATGGCTGCCCCGGGTGCGACAACCTGGGGGTGATTCAGATCGGGGTCGGTCCGCCCGCCCCGCGACCGGCTCTCGTGAGCTGGCCCAGCATCACACACCTGTCGTTGTGTCATCAGTCCGATCACAACCTTCGCCCCTCGTCGCGAGCGCCTCCCGCCCCGTCGCAAGCCGCTGTCTGACGCAAGGCCCCCTGCCTTGCGGACGATCCCGTTCTTTTTCGAGGGGCGCGACGCATGGTTCGTAGATCGATTTCCGTTTTTTTTCTCTTCTGGCTCTTGGTGAGCGGGCGCGCGCTGGCGGGCGACGACGCTGCTGCAATCGAGCAACTGCGGGCCGAGTTGGCGCAGTTGAGGCAGACGGTGAGTGAGCTGCAAAAGAGACTGGCGTTGCAGGAGGCCCGCAACGCCGCCCCCCCACCCTCGACAGCCGAAACCGCTCCAGACCAAGACACGCTCGCGGCACAGTTGGCGCAAGAGTTGGGCGCGAACAATGCGTCACCCACACCCACCTCCGCCATGGCAACGCAACCGATTGTCTTGGCGGGGGGCGGCAAGAACTACCTCAATCTCTCCCTCGATGCGTTGGTCGCGGCGGGGGCGTCCACAGTTCCCGACGTCTCACAGGTTCAGACCGGTGGTCACGATCCGAGTCAACGCGGATTCACGGTTCAGAACGTCGAGATGGTGTTGGACGGGGCGGTCGATCCGTACTTCAAGGGTCAGGCCAACCTGATCTGGCAACTCGATGCCGAGGGCGAGTCGGTCGTGGAGTTAGAGGAGGCGTATCTCACCACCACGGCACTACCTCGCAACCTGCAAGTGAAGGCTGGAACGTTCTTCACCGAGTTCGGACGGCTCAACGCACAACACCCGCATAGTTGGGACTTCGTCGATCAGCCGCTGGTCAATGGCCGATTCATGGGGCCCGACGGATTGCGTGGGCCTGGCGCACGTGTGTCGTGGCTCGCACCGACGCCGTTCTACTTGGAGACATCGCTGACCGTACAGAATGGCCAAGGTGAAACAGCGGTCAGCTTCCGCAACACACCAGGAGAGGAACTGTTCGGTCGCACGATCATGTCTCGCACGGTGAAATCGGTGCGCGACATGCTGTGGACCCCGCGTGTGGCGGCATCGTTCGACCTTTCCGATACGCAAACCTTCCTGCTGGGCGCGACCGCCGCGCATGGACCGAACGGCAGCGGCGAGAACACCTACACCTCTTTGTACGGCATCGATCTGTTTTGGAAGTGGAAGTCGCCGCATGCCGAAGCGGGATTCCCGTTTGCCAAGGTTCAAGTCGAAGCGATGTCGCGACACTACGACGCTGGCGCGAACGAATTGCTACCCAGCGAACATCTACGCGATGCGGGCGCCTATGCGCAGGCATCGTGGGGATTTCGTCGCGGCTGGATTGCGGGAGTTCGTGGCGATTGGATCGATGGCGATGAAGGAGCGTTCGCACCCGACCCGCTGCGCGATCGACGCTGGCGCACCGCGGCGAATCTGACCTGGTTCCCAACCGAGTATTCGAAGCTTCGCCTGCAATGGAATCACGATCGACTCGAAGATCGCGGCAGCGAGGAATCGCTGTGGTTGCAGGCCGAGTTTCTCTTGGGCGCCCATGCGGCGCACAAGTTTTGAGAGCCACACCGAGGGAGACTCTGATGCGAACCGTATCTCGCTGGACGTTGTTTATCGCGCTGTGGTTGCCGCTGTGTGGCGCGGCGCAGGCCAAGCTCTCCGTGGTAGCGACGACGCCTGAATTGGGGGCGGTCGCGCATGCCGTCGGCGGTGACTCGGTAACCGTCACGACGCTGGCAAAGTCGACCGAAGACCCGCACTTCGTCGATGCCCGACCGAGTCACATCGTCACGCTGAACCGTGCTGATGCGTTGATCGAAGGGGGCGCCGACCTGGAGACCGGATGGTTGCCACCGTTGATCGACGGCGCGCGCAACGCCAAGATCCTGCCGGGCGCCCCGGGACGCATCGTGGCCTCCGAAGGGATCGCACTGCTTGATATTCCGGCCAACGCCGATCGTTCCAAAGGGGACATCCATGCGGCCGGCAATCCGCATTTCATGATGGACCCGTTGAATGCGTTGATCGTTGCACGTCATATTGCGACAGCGTTTTGCGCGCTCGATTCAGCCGGATGCGCTGGATACAAATCGAACTTCAACAGCTTCCAGACCAAGTTGAACGTCAAGCTCGCAGAATGGACCAACGCTCTCGCGCCCTATGCACAACGAGAGATCGTGACCTATCACGCCACGTGGCGGTACTTCAGCGCGCGGTTCGGACTGGTGACGGAGCTGTATCTCGAGCCCAAGCCTGGCATTCCCCCGTCGCCGCCTCATCTGGCCCAGGTCATCGCCACGATGAACGAACGCACTATCAAGGTGATCTTGGTCGAGCCGTATCAGCCGCGAAAGGTCGCCGACACGGTGGCGGCGCACACCTCGGCAGTGGTGGTCCCGGTCGCTCAGTTTCCAGGCGCGCTGCCCAACACGGAGGGAGACTACCTGGCATTGATCGACGCCGACGTCGCCGCGATCGCGACCGCTCTGAAAGGGGCGAGCTAATGGACCTATTCACATTGTGGCTGTGGCCGCTGTTGGCCTTGGTACTGTTGCCCGGATTGCTGGTGTACCTCGGACTTCACGTGGTCGAGCGCGGCGTGATCTTCGTCGACTTGGCACTGGCTCAAGTCGCAGCGCTCGGCGTTGCGGTCGCGATGCTGTTGGGCGCCGACCCCGAGCACGACCGTTTGCCTTACTTCATGGCGCTCGGCTTTACCTTCTTGGGGGCGGCGCTGTTCGCGCTGACCCGTTTTCGACATGTCCGGGTGCCGCAGGAAGCGATCATCGGAATCGTCTACATCGTTTCCGCGGCGGCCTCGGTCATGGTGCTGTCGAAGACTGCCGAAGGGGATGAAGCGATCAAGAACCTCTTGGTCGGGAACATTCTGTTGGTCACACGCGATCAGGTGCTCAAGACGTTCGCGCTGTTCGTTGTCCTAGCACTCGTTCACGTCGTCTTCAGGCAGAAGTTCATGACCGTTTCGTTCGATTTGGAGAAAGCAGTGGCGCGGCGGATCAACCCACGGTTATGGGACTTCGTCTTTTATGTCACGTTCGGTTTTGCTGTCAC
>CAZAHQ010000157.1:0-8317 GCA_964484415.1 uncultured Acidobacteriota bacterium
AGTCGACCGTCACACCCGCGATCGGAAGCAACGTTGCGTCGCTCTTGACGAGTCCTGAGACCAGCCAACCGTCGGCCAAGAAGACCGTCGGGATCGTGGTGTTGGTCAACATCGTGACGTTGGTGAGCCGTGCGGGGCGATATCGCGTGCCGGACGGCGGAATGTAGTTGATGTCGTAACTTGCCGGCTGGATTGTCGTGTCGTAACTACCGTCCAGCGCGGTGCTGTCGCGGGGCGTATAGCTTTTCACCGCTTGGCCGGCCGGATAGAAATCCAGGTCGACGTTGTTGATCGGCAAGGCATGCGTGTCGAACACGCTGCCGAGCGCGTGCACGCCCACCACCAACGACATCGTCGGCAAGGTGGTGCTGCCGGAGACGATGCGTCCATTCTGCGAGGCGGGCGCAAACCCGCTGCACGCAGGCGGGTCGTACTGCATGTCGTACGTGCCGGCCGCCATTACCACCGTACCGTTACCGGCCGCGTCGGTGTTGTCGTGCGCCATCGGCTGCGCCACTCGTGTGAGCGAGTCGACAGCGTTGAGGTTGACATTCAGCACCGGCTGGTTGCTTGGCCCGACAACGTGGGCGTTGACCGGCGAGCCGGCCAGAAGCTGGACGTTTCCAATGTTGGTAGCGGCCGCCACAACCACACCGGTCAGCAGGCGCGTCTGGTCGAGCTTTCCTACCGGCGGCTCGAACTGGATATCGAAGGTGCTGGGCGGTACGTAGACACTGAAGGCTCCGGTGGCGTCGGTGCGATCGTTGGTGGTGGCTTGGCGTGGTGTTCCTGCCGCCGCGGCGTCGAAGAATTTCAGTTTGGCATCCGGCAACGGCGCGCCAAGGTCGTCGAGCACGACGCCGGTCACCAACACGGCATCGGCCAGTTTGGCGGTATTCATCGTGGTGTTGCGATCGACGACGGTGCTTGGAAACCGTGCCGCCTCCAACGGCTTGCAGCGCGGGGGATCGTAGTTGAGCGTGTATGTTCCGGGCGGCAGGTAGATCGTGAACACACCGTTCACATCGGAGTTGTCGTGTGAGGTCGCGATCCGCTTGCCGGTGCACTGGTCGAATGCGTCGATGTCGACGTTCTTGACCTTGGCGCCGCCACCGCGCTTTTCCTGAACCGTGCCCGTCACGGTGAAACCGGTACCGAGCGTGTCGATCAACCCCGAGATATCCGATGCACCGACGACCAGCCCGATCCGTTCGGTATCGGTGAACGTGGTGGTCGCGGGCGGACGATAGTCGACATTCCATGTGCCGGGCAGGACGCGAATCGAATACTGGCCGGACGCGTTGGTGACGTCCTTCCCCATGAACACGCGATGATCCGTGGTCTGATTGACCCACTTCAGATCGACGTTCGCGACACCCACGCCGGAGCTGTTTTTCACCGTGCCTGAAACGAGCCGCCCGGGATGGAGCGTGGTGATCCCGAGGTTCGCGTTGCCGCTGACGACGTAATCCTGTCGATCGCCAGCCGCCACCACGCTACCGGTCGGTGGCGTGTAGTGAATGTCATAGGTTCCGTTGGCCACGACGACGCTGTAGCTGCCGTCGGCCGCCGTCTTGTCGCTGGCGAGGAACACGCTGTCGCCGGTGCAAAGGTCGATGAAGTCGATGTCCACATTGCCGAGTCCGGCACCCGCCTCGTTCTTGACGGTACCGGTGATCGTCGCCGCATGCGCTGCAGTCGTTGCAAGCGATGCAAGCAGAACGAAGACGACTGATAGACCCGATTGTCTGTTGATGAGCTGTTTCATGATGACGGCTCCATAGTTCGCGCTGATGTCCATCGGATCGGGGTCAGCTTTGGACAATCCATCGCGTCCTCTTTCTTGCGGTTCACGCGCGTTCGGCAGTCGCCGCTCACGTCGGTACGGAAGAGGGGTGGCGGGGGCAACCTGATACCTGGCCCGTGGAATTCTCCGGGATGAGTACGGGGCGAGCAACCTGCAAAAACGCAGAGATCCCCTGAACGGGCCGTCCGATCGGCGCAGGGGAACTCCTTCCGCCGTCACCCGCCTTCGATCAAAGTCCGGTCGACTGGCGCCCGAACCGCCGCGTCGCGCGGCTCAACACGGCGCAGGCACCGAGCAGTACGACACCCGGGACGACCACCATGACCCACGAGTCGGGCAGAAACCGACGCCCATCGGCAATCAATCGGCCCCATGAATCGGTCCCGCTGCTGCCGGCAAAACCGAGAAAAGCCAGCGACGCCTCCAGCAGCATCGCGCGGCCGGCGAGCGGAGCGCCGAGCGCCATCAACAGCGGCCATGTCGTCGGCAGCAGATGTCGCACCACTAATCGCCACCGTGCTGCTCCGCTGGCCACGGCAGCAAGCATGGCCGGCGATCCCGCCCAACCCTGCGCATGCGCATCGACCGTGCGCGCCACCTCCATCCAACTGATCAACGCGACCGCGAGCGCCGTCGACCAGACGCCGCCGCCCAAGATCGCGGCCAGCGCCAACAACACCAACAGCCGCGGAAGCGCGAGCGCCGCATCGATACCCAATCGCAGCGGCGGCGTTGCGAACTTGCCAATTCCCCAGGTCGCGAGTCCAACACCGGCCCCCAGGGCCAATGTGATCAGGGTGGCCAGCATCGCGACCCACAACGAACGCCACGCACCGGCAACCAAGCGAGCCAACACATCGCGCCCCTGCTGATCGCTGCCGAGCCACAGGCGATGGGTGTGCTCTTGCGCGGGCGATGAGATCGCCGCGTCGTTCTGCGCTGCGGTGAGTGCATGGTCGTGCGGAATGCGGATGAAACCGCCGGCGATCAAAGGCCGATCGATCACCTCGGCGCCAGCGGGCAACAGCGATGAAGGAGCGGCCGCGACACTCGGTGCTGCCGGATCGAGCGCGAGACGCAGCCACGCCAGCGCCACGAGCGCGATCACAACGGCCAGCGAATGTCGCCACCAACGCCGGCTCATACCGACCACCGATCAGCAAACCACGATCCGCAGGCGGCGGTGAGCGAGGCAACCATCACGCCCGCCATCGCCAACGGGAGATCGGCGCTGCTGATCGCTTCGGCCGAGAGGCGTCCCAGTCCCGGCCACGCGAACACCGTTTCCACCATGACTGCGCCCGACACCAGCATCGGCAGATCGGCGGCCACCATCGCTGCCAGCACTGAGGCTTGCGGCCAAACCAGATGTCGCACAAACACCGTCAAGGGGAACAATCCACTGGCCTGCGCCAGTTGCAAGCGCCGCGCACCGTCCACCGTGTCGAGCGCTCCCAACAACACGCGTGCAAAGAGTGCCGAAAGCGGAACCGCGAGCGTGATCGCAGGCAGTACGAGATGCGCGATGTGGATACCACTCGCCGTGTCACCGGCCGGTGCGATGTGCGACGACGGCAACCACGACAACCAGGTGTGAAACACCATCGCCAACAACAGCCCCAACCAAAAGCGCGGGACAACGGCAAGCGACGAGAGCAAGAGATCCCATCGTTCACGGTGCTTCGGCCTTGTGCGCCAGGCGGCGAGTGCCATGGCGATCCCCACCGCCAGCGCGATCGCTAGCCCACTCACCGCCAACAGCAGCGACGGCCCGAGCGCTTCGGCCAGAAGCGTCACGACCGGACGTCGGCGCGTGGTCGAGAGTCCAAGATCGCCACGCGCGGCCGAACGGGCGTAGCGCGCAAAGGCCGGCAACAGCGGCAGTTCGCTGCGCCATGCGTCCGCAGCCGTGTGAATCGAGCGGGGCGTGTCGGGTGCGGCCAGTTTGTCGGCGGGTTCGCCGGGAACTGCTCGGAGCAAGGCGAAGGTGGCCAGCGTCACCAAGCCGATCAACAGCGCGGCCCGCCCGAGCGCGGTCGCAACGCGAACAACTACTGAGGAGCGATCCACCATTGGGGGAGATTGTCGTACGGATCGAGCGGCGACGGCGTGGCGTCCTGCACGCGAGCCGAAATCCCGATCAGGGTCCGCTCTTCGTACAGCACCGTGACCGGCCGATCGCGTCGCACCAACTGCTGCCACAACACCCAAGCCGGCTTGGCTAGCTCACGCGACGGCGCTTGAGCGGCTTGATCCAAAAGCGCATCCGATTCGGCGGTCGACCAGGAGCCCATATTCAGTCCGCGCGCGACGGCATCGCGCGTGTGAAGCCCAACCGAGAGTGCCGTACCGATTCGCATTCCGATCAGCAGCGCATCGAACCGCTTGTCGCGTGCCCGCTGTGCGTACACACCGCGTGGAACCGCTTCGACCTGCAGCTCGACACCGACCAACTTGAGCATCACGGCGCACCGTTCCGCAATGTCGCGTTTGGTTGCGCTTTCAGCGTTCACCAACAGGGCGAGCGTCAACCGGCGGCCGTTCTTCTCGCGGACCCCATCGTGATTGCGATCGACCCAGCCGGCCGCATCGAGCTCGCGCCGCGCTGCTTCGGGATCGTAGGTCGGCGCGGCGCCGCCATCGTGCGCCCACAGCGGGGAGATCACCGGCGTATCTCCCACATGACCGTACCCGGCCAACAAGCCGTCGATCAGATCCTGGCGATCGATGGCCAACGTCAACGCGCGACGCACCGCAGCGTCCGACAGGATCGGGTGCGGCGCCGCTTGCTGTAGCCGCGTGATGTCGCTCTCGTCCTCACGGCACGGTGCGTCACCGTCGCATCGACGACGCTGCCGATCCGCCATGTAGGCCTCGGACCGCAACAGATTCCACACGATTTGTGTTTCGGTCAGTGCCGGCAACTCGACCAAGCGCAGCTTGGGGTTTTGACGCAACGCCTGCGCGCGCACCGGCGGGACGCGCTCCAACAGATCGATCTCACCATTCGCCAGCGCATCGACCGCCAGTGATTCGTCGGGGTAAACACGAAACACCACGCGGTCGATGTTCGGCTGAGGGGCGTTCCACCATCCCTCATCGCGCACCAGCACCGCCTCCTGCCCAGGTGTGACCGACGACAGGCGGTACGGGCCGGCGCCGACCATCCGCGTGCTCCAATCGGTGGCGTGCCACGTCGACAGCGCCACATCGCGATAGTCGCGCGGAACCAAGGCATCGTCATTGACCGCGAACAATGCGTTCAACGAGCCTCGTTGAAATCGAAACTCGACGCTGTGCGGCTCGCGGCAAGGGGCCAGAGTTGCTCGCGCCGCATCGTCTGCCCCGCTCCACGACAGCGCGGGGTCTTGTCGTGCAGCGTGAGTGAACGCGACATCGTCACAGGTGATCGGCGTGCCGTTGGACCAGCGTGCGCCGTCGCGCAAGGCGATGGTGAGCCCTCGACCGTCGGGGGTTGCCTGCCACGATTCAGCAACCCAAGGCACGAAACTCAACCCGCCATCGCGCCAGCTCTCGTGCATCAAACGCGGGTAGAGCAGATCGAGCACGTGTGCCGTGGCATCGTCTTCTACGGTGTACGGATTCCACGACCCCAAATCACCGCGTAACGCCACGATGAGCGTGCCGCCTCGATGGGGCTGGCTGGTTGACGGCACTTGCGGCGCAGGAGCATTACAGCCGCTCGCGCCCAGAATCATGGCGATCGAAGCGGCGCTTACGGCAAACCGCAATCGCCCCCCGAAGCCTGGCGCATCGCACCGCTGCTGGAGCTTCCGTAGCCGGCGAAGTTGTCGCGGAACAGATAAAACCGCGCTGCGCCGGGTGGGGGCGAGGAGTTGTCTGTGGTTTGTGTGGTGATCGTATTCTCCGCCAAACAGGTGACGACACCGAGGTCGACCGACAGTCCGGCAAAGCGTAGCGCGCTGACCTGACCGCGCACGATGTCGTACGTGCTCGCACCCAGTACCGGCGAGAATTTCACGTTGGTCTGACCGGCGACCTTTTCGACTTTCAAGCTGGTTCGATCGCCGCTGAGCAGTGCCACCAACGCTCCGGCATCCAACACACCGGCGCCCATCTCTCCCTGATACGGTAGTGGATTGTTGTCGGGCTGCGCGCTTTGATTGAGCATGGCGCGTACCTGCGCCGGCGAGAGCCCGGGATACTTCTCGATGATCAAGGCCGCCGCGCCACTGACCATCGGCACGGCGAACGACGTCCCGTCCCAGTTGGCGTACTCGTTGGTGTTGAACAGTGACAGCGGCTGCAGGCCCGGCGCCGAGAGGTCGACACGATTGCCGTAGCTGCTGAAAGAGGTCTTGACCTTGTTGTTGTCGACCGCTGCGACACAAATCGTCCGGCTATCGCTGCACGGAAAGTCGACCACGCCAAGATTGCGATTGCCGGATGCTGTGACGATCACGATCCCGGATTGATCGGCACGGCGGATCGACTTCGAGATCAAGCTGTTGTTGTTGGCGCTACCGAACGAGAGGTTGATCACGTCGGCACCGATTTCGGTCGCCCAGAGGATTCCTTTCGCAATCGCGAACGTCGTGCCGCGTCCGTCTTCGTCGAGCACGCGGATTGGTACGATGCGCGCTTCCGGGGCCAAGAGGCTCACAAGTCCTGCGACCTCGGTGCCGTGGTGCAACGCTTCATCGATCGAGCCGTCGCCGTCGTTGTCGATGCCGTCAGGGTCGGGAAACGCACCACGCGTTCCGGGAGCGAAGTTGCGCGCCAGGCTGAGCAAGATCTGCGATTTGATCTCGGGGTGATCGAGTTCGATTCCACTGTCAACCACGGCGACCACGACGCCCTTGCCACGATACGATTGCTGCGCCACCGCGGCGCGAACCGTCTGGCCTGCAATCTGATTGCGGAACTGCGGGGGGCCGGCGGTGCGATCCAGAATCGGTACCGTCATGCCGACGCCCTCTGGATCCTCCAATCGGTTGTGAAACTCCGCGGTGTCGAGATTCGGATCGCGCGGCTGATCGGAAAGCATCTGCGTCAACGCTGCTTGTGCCGCTGCCGGCGTGGGATAGATCACCAGGTACGCCTCGTACTCGGGGATCGAATCCTCGAGCAGGCCGCCGTAACGCTGCAGAAGTGGGCCGATCGAACCACCGTCGGTGACTTCGATCACCAACTCCCTGGTGACAGGGTCGTCACCGCTCGCAAGCGCGGGCACGCACCACGCCCCCACGCTTAGCAACGTCGCGATCAAAACCACGCGCATGACGGTCACGATGGAACCTCTTGGCGCCCCAGCCCAGATTCCCTGATGCCCCGAGATCATGCCACCATCCTGGCCGGCAGGCCGTAAAAAGGATCACCGACAACGGCAAATGGGGCCCAACGCAGTGGAGAGGGGTCAGTTGCCCGTGCCCGCCGCTGTGCGTCGGCCATCGCCGTTGCTGCCGTCTTGCCGCTAGCCAAACCCTGATAGAAGTCGTCCATCAAGCGCGCGGCGCTGGCATCGTGCAGTTCCCACAAAGCCGCAACGACGGTGCTGGCTCCGGCCTGCAAGAAACCGCTGACAAGGCCGACCCAATCGTCCCCCGAATGCAGCGTGCCTCGTCCTGTTTCGCATCCCGAGAGCACCACCAAGGGTGCGGTCTCTTGCAAAGCGTAGATATCGGAAAGATCCATCCACGCGTCACCCAGTCGCAGGCCGGCTTCGATTGCATCCCCTTCGGCGTAGAAGCCATGACAGGCCACGTGCAGAAGCGGGCGGGCGGCCATTCCCTGCTCGAGTGCCTCACGCGTCGCGTCGGCACCGGTGCGGAGCTGAGCCGTGGGCAGGCGCAGGCTCACCGCGTGTACTTCCGCGGCGATCTGCGGCGCCGCGTCATCCGGCACACCGAGCACCAACGGCGGGGCGGTCGCCGCGGTTCGCTTGCGGCGCGTAATCAGATCGAGCACCGACAAGCTCGGCGCGTACGAAACATCGGCCTGACTTATCAGCACCGCACCGTTGGCTTCGAACGCGTGAAATGGAAGTCCATGCAAGACGCCGTGTGGGACGATGCGCAGGTTCTTCCCTTCCAGTCGCGAGGCGATCGGCGCAAGCAGCAGTTGATGAAGCCGTTCCAGATAGTGCCGGCAGGCCGCGCCGTTGAACTTGCCGAACGTCCTATGGTGGGTTTCGCCCAGAACGCCCTTGCCCAGATGGAAGCGCAATCGCGCCGCAATCTCGCCGACCTCGCTCTCGCTGCAGATCGACGGGAATACCTCGAGCCTACCAGCCTGGCCGACAAACAACTGCACCCGGCCACCCGCCACGAAGTACTCGATCAACATTTCGTCAGGTCCCAGTCGGTCGATCAGGCTCAGCGCGTTCTCCGTGCCCGCTCCGTGCAACCAGGCCGCGGAGGGCACCAACTCATCGAGTGACTCCAACGCGCGGCTTCGCGCGCGTGTCAGTGCCGCGACGCGGGGACCGATCGATCCGCGCATCCCGGGGATCGCCGTCCCGTCGGCCAG
>CAZAHQ010000158.1:0-8297 GCA_964484415.1 uncultured Acidobacteriota bacterium
ACATGACCGCAACCACGGCACCGACTCAGATGAAGATATGACCATTCCATGGATTGCCAACGGGGCAGGTGTGATTTTCTGGCGCGGCGTGAGCACCACGTACCCCGTCGGGTCACCACAGTTCGGGACAGTATTAACGCGCACCGAGATTTCCAGGTACCTCGGCACGGCAGAGGAGATCAACGTCGCATAGTCGAGGGTCGCGACGAACTTGCCGTCGACGACGGGCACGCTCTCGATGCAGTTGGAGCCGATGTCGGCTCCGCCGGTTTCCACGTCGAAGACCAAAAATCGCATGTCGAGCGCTCCATTGACGAGAGTGCTGCCATGCTTGAGTTCGCCTTGGTAGTTGAATGCGGTGGATTGAGCCAACGAAGCGATTGAAACAGATAATGCGACGAGTACGGAACACAAGCGGATATTCATAGGCGTTTTCCGGGCCGCCGCTGTGGTGCGGCATTCCTTGAAGCGGAAGGCGAGGCGACGGAGCGCACGGAAAATCTTGAAAATGAGCAGCCAAACGGTTCTGATACAGCGAAGGCAGGCATTTTGTCCACGATTTGCTCACCCGTATGATCTGCGTCGTGAGCGACGGTACTCCGATAAACGCGACGTCCGGCGATGGTCGATCTGCTGACGACCTCTTTGGTGCCGTCTACGCACAACTGAGGGCAATTGCGCAGCAGCGATTGAAGATGGAAGCAAGCGGACACACGCTGCAGGCGACGGCGCTCGTGAACGAGGCGTACTTGCGAATCATGCACGGAAGGCAGATGCCATTCCAGAACCGCGCTCACTTCGTCGCAATCGCCGCGGAGGCCATGCGCCGAATACTGATCGATCACGCTCGCACGAAAAAGGCCGTGAAGCGAGGCGGCGGAGTTCGGCGCGAACCGATTTCGGTGCTGGATCTCGCCGTGGAACACGATCTCGACGAGGTCCTTGCGCTCGACGATGCGATTACACGCTTAGAGATGGCGGAGCCAGAGGCCGCGGATGTCCTGCGACTGCGTTTCTTTGCCGGGCTGAGCGGCGACGAGACCGCTCAGGCGCTGGGCGTGTCGCCACGGCACGTCGATTCACTGTGGGCCTATTCGAGAGCGTGGTTGGCGCGTGAAATGGAGAAGTAGCGGTTGCTGGATCGAGAACGAGTTCGAGAGGTGTTTGCGGGCGCGATCGGGTTGTCGCCAGGAGATCGCGCCGCGTACTTGGAGCGCGCATGCGGGGCGGATCGCGACATCCGCATCGAAGTTGAGTCCCTGCTGGGTTCGCTCGAACGCCATCCACAGTTCTTGTCAGCGCCGACGGCTTCGACCTTGGGTAGCTCTGATGTCGTGACGGGTGACGTGCGCGGCACTCGCATCGGACCCTACAGACTGAGCGAAGAGATCGGGCAGGGCGGATTTGGCGTCGTGTACGCCGCGGAACAAGAAACACCAGTTCGCCGACGCGTCGCGCTCAAGATTATCAAACTCGGCATGGACACCCGCGCCGTCATCGCGAGGTTTGAAGCAGAGCGGCAGGCGCTGGCGATGATGGACCATGCCAACATTGCGCACGTGTTCGACGCGGGCACGACCGAAACAGGCCGGCCGTACTTCGTCATGGAACTCGTGCGCGGTGAACCGATCACGCAGTACTGCGACCGCCACAACCTCAGCATCAACAACCGACTCAATGTGTTCGTGCAGGTGTGCAACGCCGTGCAGCACGCGCATTCCAAGGGCGTGATTCATCGCGACATCAAGCCTGGAAACGTGCTGGTGGCAACGGAAGACGACCGGCCGCTTGCAAAGGTCATCGACTTTGGCATCGCGAAAGCAACTGATCGCCACCTCACAGAAAAAACCAACTTCACCGACTTTAAGCAGTTTGTGGGCACACCTGAGTACATGTCTCCAGAGCAAGCAGACTCTTCGCTCAACATCGACACACGAACCGATGTGTACAGCCTCGGCGTGCTGCTGTACGAATTACTGACGGGCGCGACGCCGTTTGATGCGAAGTCGCTGCGATCAGCCGCGTATGGAGAAATGCAGCGCATCATCCGCGAAGTCGATCCGCCCAGACCCAGCACGCGCGTCAGCACACTGGGAGACTTGCTTACATCAGTTGCCTCGCTTCGCCGCACCGAACCCGCCAAACTCTCGCCTCTCCTGCGAGGCGATCTCGACTGGATCGTTATGCGTTGCCTCGAAAAGGACCGCGCTCGACGCTACGCAACCACAGACGCACTCGCGTCGGACCTTCACGCGTTCCTTCGCGGGGACATGGTGAGCGCAGCCCCTCCCAACGCAATGTATCGCATTCGCAAGTTCGTTCGCCGCAATCGCGCGGCGGTGCTGACGGGGAGCGTGGTTGGCGCAGCGCTTGTGCTGGGCGTGGTTGGAACGACGGTGGGCATGGTCAAGGCCACGCGCGAGCAGCGCCGGGCGGAAGAGCAGAGCACCATCGCGAAGAGCGAGGCGGACCAGGCGAGGACTGTCAGCGAGTTCTTGCGTCAGGTACTGACGAGTATCGAGCCGCAGAATCAAGGTGCGGATGCGAGCATGATCAATGTGCTCGCGGAGGTCTCATCATCGGCATCGGACAAGTTTGCGGATCATCCGCTCCTCGAAGCGCAGATTCGTGAACAGCTCGGAGAGGTATACGACAAACTCTCGCTGTGGAACGAATCCCTTGCAGAGTGTCGGCGTGCGCAGTCGCTGTATCAGGAGCACGCGGGAATCGACGATCCCCGCACGCTCCGGGCGGAGCGTCGGACGCTCGGTGCGGCGCTGAACTTGGGAAAAGCGAAGGAAGTTGAACCGGCAATCCAGCTGTTGCTGCCCCGCTTGGAGCAAGTGCTGGGAGCAGATGATCTGACGACGCTCGAGGCAAAGCGCACGCTGGCCTCGGTCCACGCGGCGCGGGGACGGCTGGACGAAGCTGAATCGATCTTGCTCGGGCTGCGCCAGCATCCACGCCTCGTGAACGATGACGGCATGCAGGTCCGGATTCTCGTTTCGCTGATCCGTCTGTATCTCAAGCAACCTGTGATCAAAGATCGCGAACAACGGCTGGCCCACTGGGCCCGAATCCTTCCGCTCGGGCACGAGTGCGTCGAGCGGGCGCTGCGCAAGCATGGCCCCAAGTCGAGCGCGACGCTTTATGCAAAGGTGTACCTGGCGATCGCGTTCGATGCCCATGAGGACTTTGGTGAGGCGGTGGACGTTTGTCGCGCCGTCCTCGCGGACTCACGCCAACACTTGGGCGACTGCCATAGTGTCCGTACCCAAGCGATGAGCGTACTCGCCAAGGCGCTTGGAAGACAGGGGGAAGTTGAGGAACCGGCGGAGTTGTACTTGCGGTCCATTGAATGCATGCGCACGGCTGCGCAAGTCGACAAAGTCGCCATGTTGAGCCGACAGACCGAGGCGATGCACTTCCTGGACCGCGCGGGTCGATCTGTCGAGGGGGAAGCGATCGCGCGGGAAGTTGCCACCGGAATGACCAAGTTTGGCGAGCGTGCAAGCCCGCTCCGCGCCGAACTCTTCCTCGCGAACTTTGTGTCCATGGCCGGGCGATTCGACGAAGCCGAGGCGTTGTTTCAGCCAATGCTTGTCAGGGCACAAGAGTCGGGCGAATCGCACGCTCAGGCGTGCGTGAATCTCGCGTACGCTGGGCACCTGATGCGCCTTCAGAAATTCGAAGAATCGGATCGGTGCCTCGCGCGATGCGCTGAGTTGACCGGGGGCATCACCATCGGTACCTACGACGGACTGCCCGACGACATTGTGTTTGCGTACATCCAGCTCTACAAAGGATGGAACCGCCCCGACAAGGTACGCGAGTATGAATCGCTGCGCCAGGAGGCCTTCGGCATCGCTCCGCGACCACAATGACTTCGCGATCCGTGTTCATTGATCGCCCCACCAGCATTTTGGCACCCTTCCCGCACCCCTCCCCGCTCGGAACGCCCTTGTTAACTGAACGCGCATCGAGCACCAGAGAGCGAGTGAGCTCGGGGGGCGCAGGTGCCGAATCCGAGAGCGCCGAACCCCCGCCACGGCACGGTAACGGGAGCTATTCCGCCGCCCAGTCTGTAAACGATTAGGCCCCCGTCACCTTTGACGAGGGCCTTGAACTGCCTGTCCAATACCGTCTCGAACGGTTTCTCTGATTTCATACGGGGCGTGGATGGCGGTCTTTTCTGTTCGCACCTATTTGGTTCACGGGAAATGGAGCGCAGGACACCCTCACTCGAAGCCTGCGACAACGTGCACAATGAGGTTGGTGATTGAACAAGAGGCGGACAGCCACGCCAATTGCAAAGGGCCGCCGAGCACAGTGTCGGCGGCTGATCGCACGGCGACGACGTAAGAACATCGACGCGAGGCACGACCCGACAGAACGGCCAGCCCCTACTTCTTCGCTTCTGGCTGCTTCTCCAACCCTCGCTTGAGCACAACCTGCAGTGCACTCTTCCGTTGCAGTTCGGTCAACGTCATATCTGCGTTAATTCCTTCAATGACCTTCTCGGGTTGATCCAATTCGTTAAACCACTTGCTGACCATCGGCTCCACCACGCCGAGCGCTGCTGTGCGAGCCGCTTTGGCTGTGACGCGATCGCGCACGGGACTTGGTTCCCATACTCTCACAGTAAAGTCGCCTGAACAGGAGACAAGCCGATGTCCGTCGGCGTCCCAGTCCAAGCACCCGATGTGCCCGCGGTGTCCGGCGAAGGCGGCGACCTGGTCGAGGGTGCGGGCTTCCAATATGTTGACATTGCGGTCCATGCCAGCACTGGCGAGGCGCGTGCCGTCGGGACTGAACGCGAGGGTGAGGATGTCCATGCTCTTGGTTGACGTGGCCGCGAGGAGTTTTCCCGTAGGAATCTCGAAGAGGCGGAGGATGCCGTCTTCGCCGCCAGTGACGAGGCGCGTGCCGTCGGGGCTGAAGGCCATCGCCGACTGGCGTTCGGGGAACCCGTCGATCTCGCGCACGGTCTCGAGTGTTTGGGCATCGAGGAAGAGCATCGTGTCCGGGCGATCGGCGGGAGCGCCGAGGTCCCATCGCCTCGTGGGCAGCGCGGCGATCGTGCGGCCATCGGGGCTTCGCGCAAGCACCCAAAGTGCCTTGGGGTCGAGTTCCTTCGTGCGCCGCACCTCGCCCGTGCGAGCATCGAGCAGGCGCACCTGCCAGAATCGCCCGGAATCGAACTGCCAATCGGCGACAATCAATGAGCGATCGTCGCTTCCGAACGCGATCCATCGGTGCTCGCGGCGTGAGGGTGATGATGAGATCCGTTCACCGGTCGTCAGGTTGATGACTTCCGTACGAACATGTGGTTCGTCCGAAGCACCGCTGCGTACAAGGAACCCGGCCTTCTGGTTCGAGATCCCCAGCGCCGCAAGCCGACCGTCGTCCGACACCTCCATGGCGTACACGATGTCACCGAGTTGGCCGTGATACGTGCCCACCTCATCGCCCGACTCGGCATCCCACAGGCGCAGGATGCCCGTCGAGCCATCGGCGCCCTCCCAACTGCTGGAGACGATGATTCCCGCCGGATTACCGGCGGCGAACTTCGCCGCGGAGACGATGCTTTTGTGCCCGCGAAGCACCGCCGCGCTCTCGGCGGTGACATCCCAGAATCGGATCGTTCCGTCCGACTCCCACCCGGCGACGGTCTTGCCGTCGGGCATGAACATGAGCGGGTAGGGATCGAGCGCTTCGCTCGGGTAGGTGGAGAGCAGTGTGCCCGAGGCACGATCCCAGATGCGGATCGCCCGATCCATCGCGATGGTTGCGACCAGCGACGCGTCGGGCGAAAAGCAGATGTTGTTGGCCTGGTACGGGTGTTTCAGCGCGACGGAGGTCGGCGGGCTCGCGGCAAGGTCCCACACGCGCGCGGTGTCGTCGGCGATCGCAACCCCAAGCCAGCGATCGTCGGCGGAGAAACTCGCATTCTGGACGTGGTTGCCAGTCGCGAGCACGACCATCGGCGCCAGCGATCGAGTATCGCGAAGGACGACATCATACGGCGAGGCCTGCTTCGCCTCGGCGATCAACGTGTCGGCGTGGTTGATCGCGAGCGGATAGGCGACATGCCCGAGCGGTTGCTCCGCGACGATGTCTGGAGTCACGACGCCCGTGCGGTTCGTGGTTCCTTCGAGTGCCAAGCGCGTGCTCCAGACACGCCCGGCTTCGTACACAAAGACCCGGGAGCCATCCGCACTCGCGATGGTGCGTACATCCGATCCTGTGGGGCATGCTATCTCGACGTGGCCCGATCGCTCTCCTGTCGTCAGGTCCCAAGCTTCGATGATGAAACTCGTGGAGCCAACCGCTCGATAGCGCGGTGTGATCGTCAGGCGGCGGCCATCGGACGAGAGCACGGCCCGGAAATGGCGAAGCGCCTTCGTCACGTCCGGGGGCGGAAAACTCTGGAGCAAGCGCCCGGTCGCGAGGTCCCATCGCTGCGCAAGCGCGTCGCCTAGGCCATCGATCGTGAAGAACGAGCGCCCGTCGGGGTGAACGGCGAACTGGAACAGCGTGCTCGACTTGGGTATGGCGCTCGTCGTGCAAGTCCTTGTCGACGAATCCAGCTTCGCGTGCAGCACGCGCCACTCCCAGCCGCGCAGGCTTTGCGGCGCGGCATCGAGGAACGCACGCGCGGTGGAATACTGCGCGCCGTTGATCGCGGTCGACGCGGACATCAGGTTGGCGGAGTAGGCCTGACGCGACGCGATGGTTTCGGCGGCGCGGGCCTGCGTCGCGTTCTCGTCCGCCCGCTCCTTCTCTTGCCCGGCCCGGATCGACTCCATCACCGCGACCTTCCGCTGCGCCTCGGCGTTGAGAAAACCCAGGCTCGTTCCCACCAGCCCCGCGACGAGCGCGAGCGTGAGCAGAGCCGCCGCGATCACAGGCGCCTTGTTGCGTCGCACAAACTTCTTCGCGCGATACCACGCATCCGGCGGTGCGGCGTGCACGGCGTGCCCCGTCAGAAAACGCTGAATATCCGCGGCCATCGCGCTCGCTGACTCATACCGGCGCGTGCGATCCTTCTCCAGCGCCTTCATCACAATCCAATCGAGTTCGCCGGCGAGATCGGCAGGGCGAAACTTTGAAGAGACCTCCGCGCCCCCGGCAGCGGAGGCGGACGCAACGTGCATCAATTCACGCGTTGGATGTTCGCCCACGCTGCGGGGAGCGCGGATGGCTCGTTCGGCGTGTGAAGAGCGTTCTACCAGCGTCGATAACCTCGTACTAGGCTTGGGTGGATCCTCTTCCCGAATAATCCGCTGCATCTCGCCGAACGCCGCGGAGCGAAGGCGCCTCGAATCAAATGGTGTCGCGCCCACAAGCAACTCATACAGCAACACACCCGTCGAATACACATCCGTCCGTGTGTCCACGTCCTCGTTGGATTCGCCAGCCTGCTCCGGACTCATGTACTCCGGCGTGCCGATCATCTGACGGAACTCGGTGAACACCGTTTTCTCAGTGAGCCGGGCCGTCGTTGCCTTCGCGATGCCAAAGTCGATGATCTTCGGCACGGCTTTGTCGTTGGTCGTCGTGACGAGCACGTTGCTGGGCTTGATGTCGCGGTGGATGATGCGGAGCGGCTCACCGCCGTCGCCCGCGGACGTGTACGCCGCGTGGAGCGCGTCCGCGACGGCGCTGCCGATCTCGAACGCCGCCGGCGTCGGGAACCGGGCCTGCGACAGGTCCAGCGCCGCGACGATGTGCTCGAGGTCCGCCCCCGGCACGTAGTCCATGACGATCGCCCAGCGCTGGTCCATGCGGACGAAGTCGAGGGCGGTGACGATGTGCCGGTGGGCGAGGTGCCCGAGGATCCGCGCCTCGGCCTGGATGCGCTCGCGCGCCGACCGCAGGCGCGAGGCGTTGTCGTTGAGGATCTTCAGCGCGACGCGGCGGCGGAACGCCCCGCCCGAGTCGAGCTCGGCGAGGTACACGTCGCCGTACGCCCCGCGCCCGACGAGCTCGAGCATCCGGTACGTGCGCGGGCCGCCCGCGTCACTCAACGCAGTACCTGTTCGAGTTCGCGAGGTTGACCTCGACCTCGACCGGCGCGCCGATCGGGATGTAGTCGTTGCCCGCGAGCCGGGCGAACAGCGTGGTCTTCCCGGGGTGCACCCCGCCGCCGTCGTACTGGTTGTCGGTGCGATCGCCGGCCGCCGCGCCGGTGCAGAACGGCCGCTGCGCCTCCCAGCAGTACGCGTCGAGGTTCGGCCCGGCCTCCCAGTGCCCCTGACCCGCGACCGGCGAGAGCGTCGGCTCCACGAGCTCGA
>CAZAHQ010000159.1:0-8288 GCA_964484415.1 uncultured Acidobacteriota bacterium
GGTGTCATGCACATCGATCCCCAGCCAATGAGACGTTCGGTGCATGTAGTAGGGCAAATAGAGTTCTCGCTCGAGCGTCTCGTCCAGCGACGACTGGAGGATTCCAAGATCGATCAACCCCTGCGACAAGCGTTTGAGTGTCAGCGCATGAATCCCATCGATCGTGGCCCCCGGTTTGGCCGCGGCGAGTCCTTGTTCGAGTGCGTCGCTCACGACCTCGTACAACGACCGCTGCGCCGGCGTGAATTTCCCCGAGACAGGAAAGGTGCGCGTGATGTCGCCGTTGTAGCCGCCGTACTCAGCGCCGGCATCGACCAGCACCAACTGGTCCTCGGTGATCGCGGCATCGTTTTCCACGTAATGCAGGATGCAGCCATTGGCGCCTGAACCGACGATCGTTCCGTAGCCCGGCCCGGCCGATCCATGTTGTCGGAAGACACGCTCGATTTCGGCTTGGATCTGCCACTCGCCCACGCCGGGCCGCGCCACGCGCATCGCAGCGCGATGTCCTTCGGCGGAAATGGCGCAGGCTCGCTCGAGCAGCGCAATCTCCTCGGCGGTCTTCACCAGGCGAAGCTCCGACAGCAACTCGCCCGGCTCGATGATCGTGTGCGGAG
Source organism: uncultured Acidobacteriota bacterium (assembly GCA_964484415.1). Classification (GTDB taxonomy): domain Bacteria; phylum Acidobacteriota; class Polarisedimenticolia; order J045; family J045; genus JANNUT01. The sequence continues at coordinate 618 of CAZAHQ010000159.1, forward strand.
CACGTCGCCCGAAGCGTTCGCGCTGCCGCAACGTCTTCAGCGTGCGAAACAGGTGCGCATCCAGTTCGGCGTCGCGCCACGGCGAGTAGTACAGCACCTCGCAGCCATCCAGCAACGCCGGCAGTTTTTCGGCGATCAATTCCAAAGGAAACGCTGCGTCGACGCCGTGAACGCGCGTCGCTCCCTCGGGGCCATGGCGCCGTCCGGTCCAAACTTCTTGTTGCGGGTCGCGCGCGGGGACGAACATCGTCGCGGGATAGGCGGCATCGGGGCGCAGCGCCAAGACGGCGCCTGGCTCCGGAAATCCGGTGAGATAACGGAAGTGTCCATCCGGCCGATAGCGGTTGTCGCAATCGCTGGCGTAGGTTGTGAGTGCGCCCGCGGGGATGATCATCACGCTGCGCTCGAGTGCGGCGAGCACACGTTGACGTCGTGCTGCGTACTCGGCAGGGGAAGGTCCAGGAAGATTCCGTTCGCTGCTCAAGCTCAGTCCTCGCGCGAGATCGTATCGGGGAGTTCGTTCAGATCGCCGGCAATCGGCGGGAAATGCTGGGCGAGTTCGCGGCCCGCCATGTCGACGCCACGGGTCAAGCCGTCGCCGTGACGACCGGCGGCGAACAATACCGAGACCTCGGCGATGACGGTATTCCAAAACCCTGCGGGGACGACGGCATCGATCCCGGAGTCACCCAGCACGACCATGCGGCGCTCGGCCGTTACCACGAAGATCAACACACCGTTGTGTTGTGCGGTGGATGTCATCCCCAGCTTCTCGAAGATGCGGCGCGCCTCGTCGACGATGTCGCCCGCGCAGGTCTCGGTCAGGTGCACGCGAATTTCACCCGAGGTCTTGCGCTCGAAACTCCTGATCGCCTCGAGCACACGCGATTCCTCGCCCATGGTCAGGAACGTCGCCGGTGTATTGCGCGAACGCGCCAACGAACGCACATGCCACAACGCCCCAAAGACCGTCAACGCGGTGCCCGCGAGCAGCAGCGTTAGCCCCAACCCCAGGCGTGTTCGCTCCCAGCTATCGTGCGTCGGGTCGAGAAACCACAGCACCAAGACCGCGGAGCCGGCGAGTTCGAACAGCGCGCCGGCGCCGATCAATCCCCACGAGGTGGGAGTCAATCGAGAGCGCATCACCAGCCTCCCGAGGCGCCGCCGCCCCCGAACGATCCGCCGCCGAAGCCTCCTCCCCCACCACCGAAACCACCACCTCCGCCACCCAACCACGGGCTGCCGCCACTCGATCGGTGCGATCGACCGGAGCTGCCCGAGTTCTGCAACAGCAACAACCACCACGGAAGACCGGAGAGAGTTCCGCCGCGCGAGTAGTTCCGGGATCCGTGCGCGCGTCGCGCAATCGCAGCCAGCACCGACAGACCGACGAACATCAGCAGCAAAAGAACCAGCAGCGCCGGAAGTGGGGTACCTCCTTTGCGCCTTTGAACCGGAGCGGTCTCGCCACGCGCCGCTGCCGCGAGGGCGTCGACAGCCGCCGAAATCCCTTCGGCTGGCGTGCCGTCACGAAACGATGGGACCAATACGTTTCGAATGATGCGACTGGCAATCGCGTCGGGGATCGCACCGCCGAGGCCGTAGCCAACTTCGATTCGCAGCTTCCGCTCGGCCATGAAGATGGCCAACACGACGCCATCGTCTTTCCCTTGATGTCCCGGCTTCCACGCCTCGGCGATCTTGAGTGTGGCGGCTTCCACGGCTTCCCCTTCGAGCGAGGGGAGGATCGCCACGCCGATCTGCAACCCCTGTGCACGATCGAGTTGCAGCACCTTTTGCTCGAGTGCGCTGCGCTGCTCAGCGCTGAGCAGGCTGGCGCCGTCATACACAAAGCGTGGCGGCGCCGGCGGCGCCACGAACTCGGCGTGGGCCGAAAGCACCGGTGCCAGCAGCAGGAACAGGGCCGAAATCAGCAGGCGCCCTCGCGTCATCGGCGGCTCGCTGTGCTCAGAACTTCACTGCAGGCGCCTGATCTGCGCCTTCCTTGGCCTGGAAGTACGGCCTCGCGGCGAAGTTGCGGAACGAGGCGATCACGCTGGCCGGAAAGACGCGCACCGAGCTGTTGTACGACTGCACCGTTTGGTTGAATCGTTGGCGCGCTACGGTGATCCGGTTCTCTGTTCCTTCCAGTTGCGCTTGTAGATCGCGGAAGTTCTGGCTGGCTTTGAGGTCCGGATAGTTCTCGACCGTCACCAACAGGCGCGACAGCGCCGATCCAAGTTCGCCCTGCGCCTGTTCGAAGCGTGCGAAGGCTTGCGGATCTTTCAGCGACTCCGGCGTCAGCGTGACTTGGCCAGCCTTGGCACGCGCTTCGGTCACAGCGGTAAACGTCCCTTGCTCGAAGTTCGCAGCTCCCTTGACCGTCTCGACCAGATTCGGAATCAGATCGGAACGACGCTGATAGTTGTTCTGGACTTCGCTCCAGGCACCGTTGATCGACTCGTCCATGCGGGTCAAGTTGTTGTTGACACCGACACCCCAAAACACCAGCCCCAACACAAGTGCCGCCAGGACCAATAAGACAACGAGAACTTTCATAGTGATCTGCTCCCTGGGAAGGCTCGCCAGCGATCCCGAAATGAGGGCCACAGTCTACCGGACTGGTCCGTGGTCTTACCGGAGCGATCTCCAGCGGTCGGTTAATGGGGGGCATGCGGCGGAATTCGGTATCCTTGCCGCCGCAAATCTACCCGTTGGGGAAGGAAAGCCGAGATGAAACAGACAGATCCGTTCCAGGGGCTCGAACCAGCGCCGTTGTGGAAACACTTTTCCGCCATCACGAAGATCGCCCGCCCCTCGGGACAAGAGGAGGCGATGGCCGGCTACGTCCTGGATTGGGCCAAGGCACGCGGGCTTGCGTCCCGGCGCGACTCGATCGGAAACGTGGTGATCGACCTGCCCGCTACACCGGGGCGGGAACAGGCGCCGCCGGTGGTGCTGCAAGGCCATCTCGACATGGTGTGCGAGCGCGACAACGACAGCCCTAACGATCCTGAGCACGGCCGGATCGAGGTGCTGCGCGACGGCGACTGGCTGCGTGCCGAGGGGACGACCTTGGGCGCCGACAACGGCATCGCGATCGCGACGATGCTCGGCCTGCCCGACGATGCGTCGATTCAACACGGCCCGCTCGAGCTGTTGATGACACTCGATGAGGAGCGCGGTTTGACCGGCGCGCAGAACCTCGATCCGAATCTGCTGAAGGGGCGGGTGCTGTTGAACCTCGACAGCGAAGACGATGGTGTGCTGTTCGTGGGCTGCGCCGGCGGGACCGACGTGGTGCTGACGCTCGAGATGCCGCGCATCACACCGCCCAACAGCCGCGTAAAGCTCGAGGTCAAGATTTCGGGCGGCAAGGGGGGGCATTCCGGAATCGATATCGACAAGAACCGCCTCAACGCCAACAAGGCGCTCGCGCGTCTCTTGGGCGAGGCGCGCGGCGCTGCACGGTTTCTCTTGGCGTCGCTTGACGGTGGAAACAAGCGCAATGCGATCCCGCGCGAAGCGCGCGCCGTGGTGTTCGCGCCGCCGATGGAAGAACAGGCGCTGCGAGGTTCGATCGAGCGGTCGTTCGCCACGTTGCGTGAGCAGTATGCAGGACTCGAGAACGACATCACGCTCAGCATCAAGCCGGTGGATCGCGATAACCCTGAGGATGCGTGGGGAAATGAAGATGCGCTGCGAGTGATCGACCTGATCAACGCACTTCCGTGCGGTGTCTGGGCGATGAGCCAGGACATCCGCGGTCTGGTCGAGAGCAGCAACAATGTCGGTGTGCTGACGACCCGCGGCACGCAGTTGGAAATCGCCAACCTCTCGCGCACGTCGAACCAGCCGGCGTTGCAGGATCTGATCAACGCGATCGGTGGGGCAGGGCGGTTGGCCGGCGCGACGGTCGAGATCGTGGCCGGATACCCCGGTTGGAAACCGAATATGCAGTCCAAGGCGCTGGCGGTAACGCAACGCGCCTTCCGTCGAGTTTATGGTCGCGATGCGGAGGTCACGGCGATTCACGCCGGACTCGAGTGCGGGATCATCGGTGAGCGCTACCCCAGCATGGACATGATTTCGTTCGGTCCCACGTTGGTGGGCGTGCACGCGCCGGGTGAGCGGGTGCAGATCAGCACGGTGGCACGTTACTGGAGTCTGCTCGCGGCGGTGCTCGATGATCTTTCGCACTGAGTGGCGGCCGATCGTCGCGTCCCTTTCGCTGTCGATCACGCTGGGCTGCGGGGCCAAGGACGCGACGCGCGACGCGTCGACGGTGTCCACATCTGCCGGTCGACTCGATTCGTTGCTGGTGGTGACGATCGATACGTTGCGCAGCGACTATGTCTCTTGTTACAACCCCGAGGCGCTGCCGAAGACACCTCACCTGGATGGCTTGGCGGCACGTGGTGCGCGCTTGGACCGAGTTTGGGCGCCGATCCCGCTCACCACTCCCGCGCATGCGTCGATCTTCAGCGGCCTGTATCCACCCGGCCACGGCGTGCGTAACAACGCGCGCTTCCGCTTGCCCGACGATGTCCAGACGCTCGCCGAGATGTTGCATGCGAAGGGAGCGTCGACCGGCGCGGTGGTCTCCAGCTTTGTCACCTCACGACAGTTCGGCTTGGCCCAGGGGTTCGATCAATTTCTCGATGATCTCGGGAATGACGCGTCGGGCGGATCGCGTTCGCAACGCCCCGGCAACGAGAGTGTCGATCTGGCGATCGACTGGCTGCGCCAACACTCGGACAAGCCGTTTTTTCTCTGGGTGCATCTGTACGATCCACACACACCGTATCGCCCGCCGCCGGAGTACACGCAGATGGCGCGCGGAAATGCCTATGCGGGTGAGGTTGCGTTTGCTGATGCGCAGCTTGGCCGGCTGTTGGAGGCACTCGATCGCAGCGGTGCGGCGCCGCGTACCGTCGTCACGGCGCTTGCCGATCACGGCGAAGGATTGGGCACTCACGGCGAGAAGGAGCACGGCTTTCTGCTCTACGAAGAGGTGCTGCACGTTCCGTTCGTGATCGCGGCCCCCGGGAAGATTGCGCCCGGTACGGTGATTGCGGGCCCAGCCAGCACGGTCGATCTGGTGCCTACCGTGTTGCCTCTCCTGGGCCTCCAAACGCCGGCAGGCTTGCAAGGGATCGACCTGCTCGCTCCCAACGCCGACCTCGCAACGCACACGATCTACGCCGAGACGCTGTATCCGTTCGAGGAGTTCGGTTGGTCGGCGCTGTACGCGCTGCGCGACAAAGATCGCAAACTGATCGAAGCGCCCACGCGGGAGCTCTACGATTTATCCACCGATCGACGTGAGGGGAAGAATCTCGCCGCTATCGACAAGGCCACTACCATGGCAATGGCCAAGGCGCTCCAGGCCAAAGCGAGCGGACTCGTCAACGCGGAACGCCTGGCGACCGCGGCAGGTTTCGACGGCGGCAACGATCCCGAAACGATCGCGCGCCTGGAATCGCTGGGCTACGTTGCCGGCGGCGCCGCGGCGAGCAGCGGTGGCGACGCGGCGCTGCCCTCTGTCGAGGGCCGCAACCCGCGCGAAGCGTTGGATGATTTGGAAACGTTCGATCGTGCGCAGGACGCCTTGCAGCAGGGCGATCTTCCGTTCGCGATCAAGCTGCTCACACGATTGACCAAAACCGATCCCGACAATCCGCAGTTCTTGATGAAACTCGGCCTGGTGCAGGAGCAATCCAAACAATTTGCGGACGCCGATCGAACATACAAACGCCTGCTCGATGCCCATCCCACGTTCTTGCTTGGTGTGCGCCGCTACAGCAGCTTCTTGGAGGAGCGCGGTCGCGCCAAGGAGTCGCGCAATTTGTGGATTCGCTTGGCAGGTCTACTCCCCGGTTACGTCGGAATCGAAACTCGCACGGCGCGCGCCGAGGTTGCGGCCGGGATGATCTCCGAAGCGATCCAACGGATGCAGTCGTACACCAGCGCGCATCCAGACGACTACGAAGGCTGGACGCAACTCGGACTTGCCCACGCTGCCAACAAGCAGGACGAACCGGCGCTCGCCTCGCTGAGAAAGGCGCTGGCGATCAAGCCGACGGCGCGCGAGGCGCTGGATGGAGCGATCGCCGTATTCAAACGCGCTGGCCAGTTAGATCGGGCGCGCGCGCTGATCGATGAGTTGCTGCAACGCGCACCGGATGACCCGGTGCTACTGAAAGCACGATCAGAATAGGGGGCACGCTGATCGGGCGTTCGAGCGGCACGGACCGTCAACTTGAAAGAGCCGTGTGCGTGGATCGCTCGCGGCCAAGAACTGCAGCGAGAGAAAGTGGCGCGCCCGGAGGGATTTGAACCCCCGACCAGCGGTTCCGAAGACCGCTGCTCTATCCACTGAGCTACAGGCGCGCGTTGTCAACGCTTCTTTGCACCAACTGCCTTGGCTGGTACCACTGGCCATTCCGGCACATTCCGTCGTTTGGCCCAGATCATCAACGGTGTGCCTGCCGCGACCAAGAGTATCGCGATCCACTGACTGGTGGAGAAGGGGCCCAGCCCGCCCCGCAGATCGTCGCGCAGAAACTCGATGAAGAATCGTTCGACGCCGTAGAGTGTCATCCACAGCCCGGTCAAGAACCACTGCGGCACACCACGCTTCCACAGCCAGAAACCAACTCCGGCATTCATCCACTCGGCTCCCGCTTCGTAGAGTTGCGTCGGATGCAGTGGTGTATCGAGGGGCGTCTTCATCAGCGCGTGCGCGAGTTCGCTGTGATAAGTGACGCTGAGCCAACTGGTGGTGGCCGCGCCGTAGCAACAGCCGCCAAGGAAGCATCCGATTCGGCCAAATGCGTGTGCCGCTGGAATGGCGACCCCCAAGAAGTTCGCCACGGTGCCAAATGGCAGGTTGTGACGGCTGCAGTGCCACCAGCAGTACAGGTACGCTGGGATCACGCCGCCGAACCAAACGCCGCCTCCCATCGCCACACCAACCCAACTCACCTCCTGCCGCATGATCGCCGGAAGAAATACCAGCAGGTTGAGCAGCTTGGCCCCCACGAACCCGATGATGTATGAGGTCCACATGAATCCTGCCCAGTCGGCCTTGGCGTCATAGCGTTTTCCCATCTGGGCTGTCACCAGGTAGCCGACGACCAAAGCCAAGACAAAGAACGCACCGTACGACCCGATCTGGATCGGGACTACCGCGTTGCCGATGCGAATCGACCCCAGATCGAGCAGTACAGGATGCACAGCGAGCGCCTCCGAAAGTCGCGATCAGAAACTACCCACAGCCAGTCGAGCTACATCCGGGCAATCACTGCATCGCCGAATGCACTGCAACTCACCTCGGTGGCCCCTTCGGTCAAGCGCGCGAAGTCATACGTGACGACCTTGTCGGCGATCGATGCATCCAGGCCCTTGATGATTCGATCCGCCGCTTCCACCCAACCGAAGTAACGCAGCATCATCTCGCCCGACAGGATCACCGACCCAGGGTTGACCTTGTCTTGGTTGGCGTACTTGGGCGCTGTACCGTGCGTCGCCTCGAAGATTGCGTGGCCGGTGATGTAGTTGATGTTGCCGCCCGGCGCGATGCCGATCCCGCCGACCTGTGCCGCCAAGGCGTCGCTCAGGTAGTCGCCATTCAAATTGAGTGTGGCGATCACGACGAATTCTTCGGGC
>CAZAHQ010000160.1:0-8217 GCA_964484415.1 uncultured Acidobacteriota bacterium
GTCTCTCCGAGGCGCAACGGATGATGATCGCATCGGCCACGTTCATCGCTCCTTCGTTGTCGGTGGCGTTCGAGTTTCATCTCTCCAACTGGACCGGCGGATCGCAGGCGGACGCCAAGCCAACGCTCCCTGAGATGCAAAAGCTCGCAGGCATGAAGCTGTTGTGCTTGTACGGAACCGACGATGAAGACTCGCTTTGCCCCAAGCTCCCCGCAGAACTGGCCAACGTGCAGAAGATGCCGGGTGGCCATCACTTTGGCGGTGACTACGAGGCCGTTGCCTCTCGGATCATTGCGGCAACCCAACCCTAGAAGAACTCGATGCCGGGCCCTCTGAGGGGAGAACCCGGCATCGTCGAGCGGAGGGAGGGAGGAGGGAGTAAGTCGTTACGAAATAGAGAGCGGCAGGAAGACCGTTTCTCCTCGGCGAATCACCTGCACCAAGGCCGTGTCACTGTCTTTAACAGCCAAGAGCTTCTCGCGCGCCTGTCTTGCATCGCTGACCGGCTGACGATTGATGCTCACGATCACATCACCCGACTCGAAGCCACTGCGCGATGCAGGGCTGGCCGGAGCCACGTCGTTGATCAGCGCACCGTCGCCGTCATACTGCAGCGCTTGACGAACTCGAGGCGTGAGATCGGCGAGGGCGAATCCGAGTTTCCCGCGCCCGTCGCGTTCTGGCGCCGAGGCTTGTTGACCGTTGTCGCGCTCGGCGAGCTTCACCACGAGTTGCTTCTGATTGCCATCGCGCAAAACCGTCAAGCGAGTCGTTGTTCCAGGCGCCAGCGAGGCCACACGGTGACGAAGGTCGGCACTGGTCTTTACGGCGGTGTCATCGAGCTTGAGTACCACATCGCCGGTCTTCAAACCTGCGTCGTCACCAGGGCCGCCAGGTTCAACTGTACCGATCAGCACACCTCGTTCGGCGCCGAGTTTGAGCGCGCGCGCGAGCGGCGCGTTCACGTCCTGAACCGATGCGCCCAGGTAACCGCGCACGATGTGTCCGTTGGCCATGAGTTGCTGAGCGATCTCGCGCGCCATGTTCGAGGGGATCGCCAAACCAACCCCCTGAAAACCACCGCTTCGTGACAGGATCGCCGTGTTGATGCCGATCAGGCGCCCGGCGGTATCGACTAGCGCACCGCCACTGTTGCCCGGATTGATCGCCGCATCTGTTTGAATGAAGTCTTCGTACTCGGTCAGTCGCAAATTGCTGCGACCCGTGGCGCTGACGATGCCGGCCGTGACGCTGTGCTGAAGCACCGGGCCGAATGGGCTCCCCAACGCCAACACCCACTGCCCCACCTGGACATTGTCACTATCGGCGAACGGCACAGTGGGTAGGTTCACTCCTTCGATCTTCACCACCGCGAGGTCGGTCATGGGATCGGTGCCGAGCACCTTGGCGGTGCGACGGTCACCGTCTGGAAGTAGCACATCGATCGACTCGGCCCCGTCGACGACGTGATTGTTGGTCAGGATCACACCGTCTTCTCGCACGATCACGCCGCTACCGAAGGAACCGTCTTCCGGTGTGGGATCACCACCGCGATCGCCGCGGAACATCATGGGGATGCCGTCCCGTGTCGCCTCGGCGCGCTCGGCAACTTGTATCGAGACGATGGCGGGATTGACGCGAGCAGCGACACCTACGAACGGATCGGAGTTGACGGTGGGGGCGGCCCCGGTTACGGGCGGAGGGAGCTTGGCGGCGCCTTCTCGTGTTTCGTACCACTTGGTTCCTGCTGCGATCGCACCGAGGGTGCCGAGCACGAACATCACTGCGAGTGCGCTTGCTCCCAAGAATTGACCTCTTCTTTGCATCATCGTCTCCCTCATCACGGGCGCTCGGGTCGAACGCTTCGGTGTCGACCAGGCCTCTTCAATTTCTGTGCCGCGATGTGAGGAGCTCGCGTCGCCGCCCCTCGAAGGGCCGTATCGAGCGGCGAATGGTCGATGTGGGCAGGTTCGAACGGAATGCGTGGTTGCGGAGGGTCGCGTACGACTCGCGTCGTGGGTGCGCCGTTTTGCCACCCCGCGCGGATTTGGCTCGCGTCAGTCGCGACGCCCTTCGTCCTCGAGCGCATGCAGTCGTTCACCGAGTTCCGTCATGAACGATTCTTTATCTCCGGTCCACGTGACCGACTGCCCCACAAACAGATCGCAGAAGAACGGAACGAACAGTGCTTCGCCCTTGGGCAGTGCCATGTTGAGGCCACGAACGTAGATCGGTACCACCGGTACGGCAGGATGTCGGCGGGCGAGATGCGCCACACCCGTCTTCAACTCGCCCATCTCGCCGGTCAGGCTGCGCGTCCCTTCCGGAAACAACACCGCCATCCCGCCCTGTGACAAGAACTCGCCGACCTCGGCCAGCGGATCTCCTTCCGAGACCTTGGGTCGGCGCGACAACGGTATGATCCCGATCACGTTCAACGAGAACCAAGCCACGAGTCGATTGCGCAAAAAGTAGTCGGCAGCCGCGACCGGTCGAAGCTTCGGCAGAGAGCTCAATGGGTAGAGCGACATCAGCACCAATGCGTCGAGGTGACTGGCATGGTTGGCGACGAGAATTGCGGGGCCGCGGCCGGGCAACAGTTCGCGGCGTCGCACATTCAGCCCCAACCCAATCAGCACCAACGGGCGGACGATCAACGCGAAGAACAGCGGCCTCAGCATCGGCGCCTCAGAAGTGGAGGTAGCGGATGAAGTGCGTGAACAGCGGCGCCGTATAGATCAGGCTGTTGACGCGGTCGATGACCCCCCCGTGCCCGGGAATCATGTCGCTGGCGTCTTTGACGCCGATATCGCGCTTGAGCGAGGCCATCGCGCAGTCGCCAATGAACCCACCGACACCAATGATCACGCCGGCGATCAGTGACTGGTTGACCGTCAGCGGCGTGAAGTAGGGCGCGGCGACATACGACAGCAGCACCGTGGTGGCGGCCCCTCCCAGCATCCCACCCCAGGTTTTGTTGGGGCTCACCGTCGGCAAGATCTTGCGACGCCCGAGCGATTTCCCCCACACGTACTGCGCCACGTCGTTGAGTTGCGTCAGGCAGACCAAGAACAGAACCATCGCAGGCCCGGAAGCGGTTGTACCTGTTCTGCTCTCGACGGTCGGCATCACCAACAACCACGCAATGTGCGACAGGCAAAAGACCATCGTCATCAAACCCCAGTGGATGGTGCTGATCGCGCGAACGTACCCGGCTGTCTCGCCAATCGTGATCATACGAAACGGCAGAAAGAGAAACACATAGACCGGAATGAACAGCACGAAGAAGCCGTACCAACCTTGCGCGATCAAGTAGTACTGAATCGGTATCGCCAGGTAGGCCCAGAACAGAATGCGGCGATCGGCGCGGCGCACAGCGATCAGTGCAAAGTATTCCTTCAGCGCCAGAAAGCTCACAAACGCAAAGAAGATAACGGTGACGCGCCAGGACGACAGCATCGCAACCGCAAAGATGCCGACCATGATCCACCAGCCCCACAGTCGATCACGCAGCTCGACGAACAGCTTGGGCGTCAGGCGTGACTTCAGAGCGAACACGATCACGCTGACCAGCGCCAGCGCCGCGACGATCACGCCGAACGTTTTCACCACCAGATCTTCTGCCTGGAACCAGCTCACCGTCGCACCTCGTGAAGCGCATGGCGGCAGCGATTGAGTACGGTGAGCCCCGAAAGCAGCGCAACAGCGACCAGCACGATCGCACTCCAACGACCGCGTCTGATTCCCAGTCCGATCAGCAGGTAGACCACTCCAAACACGAAGGCCCGGTCGCTCTTGCCCATCGGTCCGTCATAGCGGCGCGATGCACCGACCTGCACGGCGGCAACACCGGCCAACTCTGTGAGCGCCGCCAGAAACACCGCCGCTACCGCGGCCGACGCATGTCGCGGGCCGAGGGCTGCCATTGGCAAATAGAGTGCTGCGTCTGAAACGACATCGCTGAGCTCGTTGAGCAATCCTCCCAACGCCGACTTCTGGCCATGCTCGCGAGCCAGCATTCCATCGATCGCATTCAGCGCCATCCGCGCAAACAACACGACCGGCGCAAGCAGGTACCAACGCGTCTGCCACGGGGCGATGAACCACAACAACAGGCCGGTCCCGATCGACATCAGCATCGCGACGGTGGTCACCTGATTGGCGGTCACGCCTGCCCCCGCCATCATTCGGCAAATCGGCCGCAAGAGCGCTTGGAACTTCGGCTTCACGTCGTAGATCGTTGCCATCACGCTCTCCCGTGGCTCGGTCGCCTACAGTACCTCGCGCAAGACGCGCAGCGCGTTGGCGCCCATGACAGCGCGGATCTCGTCATCGGAGAAACCGGCGTCGATCAGCGCCTGCGTCACCTGCGAGAGCTGACTCGCGTCGAACGCCGTGGTAACAGCGCCGTCGAAGTCGGAGCCGAGCGCAACATGTTCTATTCCGATCACCGAGGCTGCATGCCTGACGGCCCGCGCAATGTCTCGCTGACTCGTGCCGCACACGGCCGCCTCCCAGTAGCCGATCCCGACCACGCCGCCGGTTGCGGCAATCCCCTGCAACTCGTCGTCCGACAGGTTTCGATTGTTGTCGCAAGTCCCGCGTACACCGGTGTGCGACGCCACCAGCGGCTTGGTTGCAAGCGCCAGCGTTTCATTGATCGTCTGTGGCGATGCGTGCGACAGATCGATCGCGATCCCCAACCTTTGCATCTGCTGCACGACCTCACGACCCAAGGAGGTGAGTCCGCCTCGACCCAAACCATGGGTCGACCCAGCTACCTCGTTGTCGAAGAAGTGCGCCAAACCCATCATTCGAAAGCCTGCGTCGTAGAGCCGTTGCAGATTCCCCAGCTTTCCATCGAGCGCATGCAGTCCTTCGACCGCCAGCAGCCCACCCAGAGCCTGGGGCGCATCCATCCGATGTCGCAGCAGCGCCTCGAGGTCACCGCGCGTTCGCAGCAGCGAGAGCTCGTTGCGTGGATCGTTCGACCAGCGCTCCAATCGCGCACCCTGATACAACGTTCTTTGCACGTTGCTCCGCCAGGTGCGCACCGGCCACAACTGAGCGATTGCCAGCGGTGTGACGCGATCGAAATCACCCGCCCTACGCCCCGTGTCGTTTCCTTCCGGTGCCTGCGACACTGTCGAAAACACTTGCACGGCTACATTTCCCTCCCTCAGTCGAGGGAAATCGGCGTGCCCTCGCGTGCCCCTCTCGGTCAGGTCACGCCGCCAGAACAGTGAGTCGGCGTGTAGGTCGACGATGGTCAGTGACCGAGTCAGCTCGAGCGCATGCTTGGATACCGGCAATAGGCCTTGCGGTACAACCGCGTTGTAGTGCCTTTCGACACGTGCCGGCAACGGCCCGAAGAAGATCACGGCAGCCAGCACCAGGCAGATTGCTGCCGGGGTCACGAGGTAGTGTCGCGAGAAGAATGCACTCATCGAGCGACGCGGCGGCATCAGGCGACGCGGCCGAGCACCCAAGCACCTTCGTTCCAGAGTTGAATCCATTCCAAGAAGCCTGGCACTCGTTCGGATGGGACAACAGCCACCATCCCGACTCCGCAGTTGAATTCACAACTGAACTGTTCTCGCGACATCCCCGAGGCGTGTTGTAACGCGAGCTGCAGTGGAGGCAGATCCCAATCGTGGTTGAGATCGAATCCGGTCGATGCAGGCAACCAACGACTCAGACTGCCGGTCAAGCCGCCGCATCCCACGGGAACCAGCGCGTGCAGCCACTGCTCTTTGAGCGCGCGCTGTACCGACCCGAGGTAGGTTCTGTGCCGGGCGTTCATCAGGGTTGCAAGTGCGGCATCTGTTCCTGGAACTTGATAATCCGGGCCCCAGCCCTGAGCGTCCGCGATCGCCCACGCGGCAAGGTGCCCATCACCATGAAGTCCCTGCGACGCCAGCCCCACCAACAGATCGCCTGACCTGACCTGCGACCCATCCAAGATCGAGCTGCGTGTCGATGTGCCCAGGAGCACCAGACTCAGATCGTGATCATCACCCGCGCTTCCCGTGGCGATCGTTTGCAATCCCGACATCGCCACGGAATCGGCACGGCAACTGCGCGAGATCCCAAGCACCAACTGCTCGCGCACCTCCGCCTCGGGGCTCATCAGGACCAGCGTGGCATGCAGCGCCGTGGGAACCGCTCCACGAGCCCATACCTGGTTGACGAGTTTCGCAACAGAGTCGAGTCCCAATCCGACCCAACCGCCTGTTCGGCGCGCTGTTGAAACGCGATCGCTGACATCTCCCATCGCAGAAACCCACACGGCGTCCGCTGCGCCGTCCGGGGCCTCGAAGATCGCAGGCAAATCGCGTCCGCCCGGGTGCGGCAATGAACGACGCGTCGACTCGACAAGCTCGTAGAGAGTTTGGTCTTCCTGCCACTCGCGCATTTCCCCTCCAACTCGCTTCGGCCGCTGCAGTTTGCGTTGCGAGTGGGGGGCCAGTCAACGCCGCCGACGCCACCGCCCGATTGTTCCGGTCGGGGACGTCGGCAGCCTGCTGAGGGTTTCTATCGCTATGGACAGGCTCCACGCGAACTCTGCTGTCGCGGCCCCTGACTCGCTTGCCCAACAGGCCCTTCACCCGAGCCGTTGGAGGCGCGTACCAGCCACCAGCTCATCGAGCCGGCAGCCGGCTGCTCGGCGATGGAAGTCGCCGATGTGGCAGTCGTCGTGAGCCGCGTGCAGGAATCTGCCTCCGCGGTGAGGAGCTTCGGGAGATCGATGCCAGTACCGCGGTAAAGCGAGTAGGACTGCGCCCCGGTTGCGGCGGTCCAGGAAAGCGATGTCTTTGTGTCCCAGCGCAAACGCAGCACCTCGCCCGGACTGGAATTCTGATCACACGTTCTGTAGCGGCAAGACTCGGGGAAAGGATGCGAGACCTTGACGTTGTCGACCTGCCACCAGCGATCGTTTGCGCCTCGCGTGTATCGGAACTGGATCACGACATCGCTCGCTCCTGCTGCTTGGGCTGTGATATCGACCACGCGATGATCCGGGTTCGCGCTGGAAGCACCGCTGTAGCGGAACACGTTGACGAAATCACCGCCGGTCAGTGTCGAGCGGACATCGACGTCGCCCCGCTCGTCACCTCCACCTGGACCGAAGTTGAAGAAACTGTCGAACTCGACGGTCACCGAGCTGGCGGCCGAGAGATTGAGCGTCGGCGTGATCAAGCGCTCTTCCTGCGATGCAGCGGCTCCGGCCGCTTGGCTATCGACGATCGCGAACGGCTCTGTGATCGGGGGGTTCGCGGAGCGGCCGCCGGGGTTGCCGGTGGTCCAGGTGCTGGCGGCACCACCACCGCTTCCCTTGTCCTCGACAGTCCATGTCGCCGGAATTCCAGCAGCGAAGTCCTCGAAAAGATCGGTCGTGCGTCCGGCCGGCACCTTCTCACCGGTGGGCCCGATAGACAGCGCGTCGGTGAAGACACCTTGATGTGTGTGAATCTCGACGTTGAACTGAACCGTTGAACCGCAGGCAGCGCCGAGCGGAAGGTGGGCGATGAAATGCGGCGCGCTCGAGTCGGCGACTCCATTGCGGGGAATCTCCGGATAGAGCCGAGTGTCTTCGATCATCGTGACGCCAGGCGTCACGGGAATCAGCGTGGCGTAGACGCCCGTGAGCGTGTCGGTGCCTGTGTTTTTCAGCGCGACACGGATCGCCGCGGTCTCACCCTCGTCCCAATGACCGTCAGCGTTGCCGGCGCCACCAGCAGCGCAGGAATCGGACAGTCTTTGGAATGTGTCTTTGGCGCAACCCGGTCCGCAAGCCTGGGTCAGCGTCAGTTGCAACTCGAAGCCGGTGATCGTTCCGGAATCAACTCCAAAGTCATCGATCACCTCCAACTGCCACGTCCCTTGCGCGCTCTTGCCGGCGAAGGCGGCGAGCGGCGATTCTGGCTTGAACGATCCTGCGTACGGCGGCAGTCCAGCGCTGATCGGCGTGATTGCTGCGTCGTCGAACAGCGTATTGTCGAAGTTGTCCCCTGTGTCGCCGCGCCGGCTGGAGAGGTTGACGAACGAACCATCGGGATGTCGCAGGCGCACCGTGACGTTGCCGTCGGCGGTATGGGTGAGATTGAAGCGGACCTTGACGTCGACAACCTTGCGCGCATCGTCGAGAACAGCGCGCGCCACATTCGCAACGGTGGACTGCGCCGGCATCACGATCGGCGGATCGGGTGAAACCCT
>CAZAHQ010000161.1:0-8196 GCA_964484415.1 uncultured Acidobacteriota bacterium
CACGCTGACGAGCGCCTGCCAGATCGCATCGCCGCGGTGTCCCAGCTGCGCGACCCCTTCGGCATACCGCCGGGCTTGGTAGGTCAGGTCTTCTCGCCGTAACTCGATCGCATGTAACCGCTCGATCCGACGTGAAAAACCGTTCTGAAAGGGTGAGTGACGGGCGGCGTTCCAGTTGATCAACGCGTTGACCCGTTCCGGCTCCGTATCGGATGCGGAGCCAAGGCTGAGCCACGGTTCGAGCGGCAGGCCGTCGAGTTCGATCAGGGACGATCGCATCCGATCAGCGACTGCTCGAGGCTCTTGTGGTGAACCGTTGCCCTCATGCGGCCTCGCGGAACGGACATCATCGCTGGCGGCCGACAACCGCAGTGAGCACAAGAGCACCGACACGGCCAGCGGTACGGCACGCGATGAAAGCGGGAAGCAGAACATGGCGTCACCTTGATGCTGCGAAAGGAGCGCGGCGGCGGGAATATACCGCGGCGGCCGAACGGCGCACGCACGGCTGGACAGCGCGGGTCCCGCCCCGGACAATGCGGGCATGCCTGCCATCCTCGGAATCGACGTGGGGACGAAGACGCTCGGGCTCGCAGTGAGCGACGAAACCGAGACCATCGCCTTTACGCTTCGCACGATCGTTCGCAAGAACATGACGCACGATCTGAAAGAGATCCTGAGCGAAATCGAGGAGCGGAGTGGACGCGAGGTTGTCGTCGGATTGCCTCTCAATCTCGATGGTACCCGGGGTGTGATGAGCGATGAAGCCGACCGGATCGTGCAGTTGCTGACCGTCAAAGGGTACGTGGTTCATCGTTGGGATGAACGGATGAGTACCGTGTCGGCGGAGCGCGCACTGCTGGAAGCCGACGTGTCTCGCAAGCGCCGCAAGGACGTGATCGACAAGATGGCCGCGGCGCTGGTGTTGCAGGCGTTTCTCGACCAACGCAAACAGGCGGCGCTGTGACACGCACGACACGAGTGCTGCTGGTGATCTTGGCTCTCGGCCTTGGCGCCCTGGCTCTGGGTGGTGCGGCACTCTCGTATTTGGCGACGCCGTTCGGTAGCCCCGGTGGTGAGCCGATCGTGGTGAGCGTTCCTCAGGGCGCCAGTGCGAAGCAAGTCGCAACACTGCTGGAAAGCAAGGGTGTCATTTCCAAGGCCTGGGCCTTCGCTTGGTTCCTGCGCCTGTCAGGCTCGCAGAATCAACTCAAGGCCGGCGAGTACGCATTCAGCCTGCCGCTGACCCCGACGGCGATTGCGCGCAAGCTGAGTCGCGGTGAGATGAACTTGATCAGCGTGACGATCCCCGAAGGGCTCACGCTGACCGAGACAGCCAAAGCGATCGCCTCCTCCGGCCTGGCCCAAGAGCGCGAGCTCACCCGCGTGTTCGGTGCTGCCGCACTCGTACGAGATCTTGATCCGGATGCGCGGGATCTGGAAGGCTATCTGTTTCCCGAAACCTATCGCTTCGCCAAGGGTGTGTCGGTCGACTCGATTGCCAAGACCATGGTCGATACGTTCCGCCAGCGCTTCGTGCAGCCGGAGGCCGGCGCGATCGCCGGAAGTGGCAGAACGGTGCGGCAGTTGGTGACGATCGCCTCGTTGGTGGAGAAGGAAACGGCTGTAGGCGAAGAACGCGCTCGGATCGCCGGTGTGATTGCCGATCGACTCGCCATCAACATGCCGCTACAGATCGATCCAACCGTCATCTACGCGCGGAAGTTGGCCGGTACTTGGGACGGTGATATCAAACGAGCCGATCTCGCGTGGAATCACCCCTACAACACCTACGTGCATCGTGGGCTGCCGCCTGGACCTGTGGCTTCGGCCGGCTTGGCGGCACTGCAGGCCGCGCTGGCGCCGCAACGAACCGGAGCCCTCTACTACGTGTCGCGAGGCGATGGCACGCACGAATTCTCCAAGACGTTAGCAGACCACTCACGCGCCGTACGCCGCTACGTTCTTCAACGCGGGCGCTAGTTCTTCTGGTGTCGTGGACACGTACTAATCGTTGACGTAGGTACGGGTTTCGCGCTCGATGCCATGAAAGTTGATGTCGCGACGCCGATTCTGGTCGGACAGTGATTCGTTGATCTGGGCGTTGGGCAGCACCTCGCCACGCAGATAGCACTCGTAGTGGAAGCGGCAGAACCCGTCCTCGTACACGGTGTCTTGACAGTGCAGCGTCCCGCCCCAGCTAGAGACGAATCGACAGTGATGATGGCTGATGCTCATCGTTGCGAAACCTCCCGGCGGGGACAATAGCACAGCCACTCTGGCAGCGAATGAACACCTGACGGCGGCGCGTCAGAAGATGCATTTGGGGA
This sequence comes from uncultured Acidobacteriota bacterium, assembly GCA_964484415.1. GTDB lineage: Bacteria > Acidobacteriota > Polarisedimenticolia > J045 > J045 > JANNUT01. Next base: position 2,331 of record CAZAHQ010000161.1, read on the forward strand.
GCTGTCGCTCAGGTCCGACCCCTTCATCGCTCGAACGTCGACCCTGCCGCGAGATCGTGCGCCGAGTTGAAAACGGCGAGTGCGGCTCGCTCCGCCCGCTCCGACAGGTAACAGCGAGTATTGAACCGTCGCGTCGTCGGCTCGCGGCGTAGAGGTGTATCGTCGCGCCGTGAGAGAACGCACGAAAGCGGGTGGAGCGCGGCGGAAGGGGTTCGTCGCATTGGGTTGGCTGCCGGCTCCGGCCGGCGGACCGGAGCGGATGCGCCGAGCGGTGCGTCGGGCGCGCGTCGCGACGGCGCTCGGCCCGAGTCTCGCACCGCACCTCGTCAGGGTTTCGGTCGATTCCAACGGCGTTGCGGTGATCTGGATGAAGGGCAGTGGTTGGGAGCGTCAACTCGCGACGCTGGAGCCGGAGCTTCGCGACGCGATCGCTGGCGCGCTTGACGAATCGGTCTCACGCGTCGAGGTTCGGTCGTCGGAAGCAGCCAGTCCGACTCCACCGGCACCACGGATCTCCAGCGACGCCAGCCCGCGCGAACGCCTGACCGAAGCGGCGCGGCGCATCCTTACCCGGCGGCCCGACCCCGCGTCCTGATCCGTTCGAATCCCCCCGACTCGTTGACACCCGCTCGCCTTGACGGTATTTACGCTGCTCCGCGCCAGAGGTTCTGCGGCGTGCGAGGAACGGGGCGCGCGATTCAATGACCGCCGAACAGCGGGCGACGACGACTGAGTCGGCGCCGATGATCCAGATCGAGAACCTCCGCAAGGTCTACGGCCAATACGAGGCCGTGAAGGGGATTACCTTCACGGTTCGCCGCGGCGAGATCCTGGGCTTTTTGGGCCCCAACGGCGCGGGCAAGTCGACCACCATGAAAGTCATGACCGGGCTCATTCCGCCTACCTCGGGTCGCGTATTGATGGCTGGCCACGACGTACTCGAAGATCCGATGGGGATGCGCCAGGCAATTGGGTACCTGCCCGAGGCACCTCCGTTGTATCCCGAGATGGTGGTTCGCGACTACTTGGCGTTTGCGGCAGAGATTCGTTCGGTGCCGCGACCGAAACGGAAGCAGTCGGTCGACGCGGCGATCGAACGCTGCGGCCTTCAAGAGGTGCGCGACCGCTTGGTCGGAAATCTGTCCAAGGGGTATCGCCAGCGTGTCGGCTTGGCGCAGGCAGTGATCCACGAACCACGAATCCTGATCCTCGACGAACCGACGGTCGGTCTTGACCCAACGCAGGTGTTTGCGATTCGCCGGATCGTGCGCGAGATCGGCAAGGACCGCACCGTGGTGCTGTGCAGTCACATCCTGCCTGAGGTCCAAGAGACGTGTCACACCGTGGTGATCATCAATAAGGGCGTGTTGGTTGCGCAGGGGCCGATGGATCAGTTGCTCAAGCGGGGCGGTGCCGGGCGGGTTTTGGTGCGTTTGATGAACGCGCCTGCGGACCCTGCCGCGCTCATGACGCTACCGGCGGTGCATCACGTCGAGCGGCTCGACGCAGAGCGGCTGCGCATCGATGTCGAGCCGGACGATGCGTCGCGCGCTGCGTTCGTACGCGCTTTGGTAGCGACCGACTACGGGGTGTTGGAGATCACGCCCGAGTCGACCACCCTGGAGCAGGTCTTTCGCGATGTGGTTACCGAGGAGGCGCGGGCGTGAACTTCGTGTGGGCGGTTTTCAAGCGCGAAGTGCGTTCCTACTTCGTGTCGCCGCTGGCGTATGCCGCCATGGCGGTTTTCCTCATGATCTTGGGTGTGCTGTTCTTGGCTGCCCTGAATGCGTACAACCAGCAGCGAATGATGGCACTGCGCACGCTCGCCAAGGTGACGCCCCCCGAGATGTTGATCACCAGCTTGCTGGGGGATGACGCCGTCTGGGCGCTCTTGATCATCGTGCCGTTGCTGACGATGCGCTTGTTGGCCGAGGAGCGGCGACAGCACACGGCAGAACTGCTGCTGACCGCGCCGATGACGACGCGGCATATCGTGTGGGGCAAGTTCTTCGGTTCCGTTTTCATGTTGGTCTGCATGCTCGCCATGACGATCTGGATGCCGCTGATGTTGGTGCGACTGGGAGATGCCGACCCGTCGAGAATCTGGAGCGGCTATGTCGGGACGCTGTTGTATGGGGCGTTGCTGCTGGCGCTGGGCCTGTTGGCGTCGAGCCTGACCGAGAGCCCGTTCCTCGCTGCGTTGCTGGCATTGTTGTTGACCGCGATCGCCAGCGTAGCGGGCGGCATGGCCGAACTCGTGCCCGTGGTTGGATCGGAGCTTCGTCAATTCACTCCGGGTCAGAACCTCTCCACGTTCGCCTCGGGGGTAATCGAGACGCAGGCTGTCGTGTTCTTCGTCACCGTCACCGCGTTCCTGCTGGAGATCACGGCTGGTGTGGTCGATAGTCAGCGCTGGAGATGAGGCGATGAAGCGACTCGCGTACGTCAGCCTCCCTCTGGGCTTGGGACTTCTGGTCGTGGCGTCCGGCTGGGGGGTGTTGGCACCGCGCCTGGCTCCCGCTGCCAACACTGCCACGATGATCGCCGGAGCGGTGCTGACGGTTCTAGGGTTATGGGGACGACGCGATGCGCTCTCGGCCCCGACCGGAGGTCGCCGTGTCAAGGTGGGTGCGTCGGCGCTCGCTTCCGCGGCGATTCTCGTAATGCTGCTGTTGTTGATCAACTTCTTTGCAGCGCGGTATCACACGCGCTGGGATCTGACCCGCGGCCGAGATTTTTCGTTGCATCCGGCGACGCTCCGGGTGCTCGGGTCGATCGATCAAGATGTCGATGTCTATGGGTTCTTCACGGAAGGACCGCAGCAACGCAACGTCATCCGAGTCGTGCGTGAGCAGTACGAGTCGTTCCGATATCAAAACAACCGGATCAAGGTCGAGGTTGCGGATCCCTCTCAGCGGCCCGATCTGTTACAGCAACTCGGCGTGCGCGGCACCAACATGACGGTGGTTGTCTGTGGTGAACGCAAAGTGACCTTCCCGGGCCACGATGAAGCCGATCTGGCGTCGGCATTGTTGGAGGCGACGCGTGCGACCAACAAGACGATCTACTGGTTGATCGGTCACGGTGAGCGGGAGTTGCAGGCCCAAGGCGGGGCCGGCCATCAGCGACTCGCGGCAGCGATGCAGCGCGAGTACTTCCAGTTCAAAGAGCTCGCGCTCGGTCCGACGGACCGAGTGCCGGACGAAGCGGCCGCGGTAGTGCTTGCCGATCCCCGGCGCCCGCTGACCGAGGCCGAGGCCGGCGAGATCGATCGCTACCTGGAGCGCGGAGGAAGGGTCTTGGCCCTCGTCGATGCCGACTCCGATCAGCTCCCCGGGTCACCCGGGCCCACCGACGGACTGTTGAGTCAGTGGGGGATCATCCCACTGCAGGCGATGGTTTTCGATCCGCGTTCACGGACGGGAGAGAAGGATCCTCGCACCGTTGTCGGCGAACAGTTCGGTGAACATCCGGCTGTCTCAGCGCTGCGTGGCCTGCGCGTGGTGATGCCGTTTGCACGCCCGATCGATGTTCAACGTGTGATGAATCGCCAGCAGATCTTCCACCATTCGCTGGTCGAGGTCGGCGGTACAGTCACTCCTGGCGCTAGTCCCTATGTGGAGACCAATCTGGGCCGCACCAAGTTGCCCGAAATCGATACCGACGCGCAGAAGAACTGGATCGGTCAACCGATCCGTCTGGCCGTCGCCGCGTTCCGCAAGTTCGAGCCGTCGCCTGGGCGACCCGAAGCGGGAGTCGAGGCTCGACTGGTTGTGGTCGGCGACGCCGATTTCATGGCAGACGCTGCCTGGGATCGTGAAAGCAACGGCGAACTCGCGGTCAACCTGATGCGCTGGTTGACGGGCGAGGAGTTGTTGATTCGTCGTGCCGATGAGAAGCAGTACGCCAAGCAGTCGATGTCGATCGAGCCGGAACAGTTCTCGACGATCATCGCGGTCGTCATCGTGCTGCCGCTGGTGGTGGGTTTGTTCGGCGGGATCCTGTGGTTCGCCAGGAGGAGCAAGTGAAGACAGGCAAGTTGATCGCAGGTCTTGTGCTTGTGGGAGTGCTTGCCTTCTTTGCGATGCGCGAGTTGAAGCAGGACCAAGCGCAGGGCAAACGCCGCATCGAAGAATTGGTGTTCCCTTACGCCTCGACCCGAGTTGCCGACCTCAGTTTTGCACTGACCGAAGAAACCAAACAGGCGTCGTGGGCACGCGACGCGTCCGGCCAATGGATACTCAGCGCAGGAACGGAGGGTACCGACGCTGCGATCGCGCCGGAACTCGTGGGGGCATGGAGTCGCGTGCGATTCAAGTCGGTGGTCGAGGAACAGCCCAGCGATCTGGCGCGTTACGGTTTGAAGCCGCCGGCTGCCTTGCTCACCGCGACGCTCAAATCGATTGCGCCTGGGGAAACGCCGCAACGGGTGACGCTCGCCATCGGCAACCCCTCGGAGTTGGAGCCGGCGTTTTACGCGCAGATCGACGGCTTCGATCGCGTTGTTTTGGTCAGCGTCGATGTGGCCGACTTGCTGGGCGGCGTGGGGCGCAAGGCGTTCGGTCTCGAGTCGCTGATTCCCGAGGCGACACATCAGCAGTAAACGACTGCGCTACGGAACCCTGTCGAACGACAGCGAGCGTATGGTCTCGACCCCGTCGCTACTGGTGGCGTGCAATTCAATCGTGTATCGGCCCAGCGGCAACTTCCCGGCCGGGAATTCCCACGCACGCGGACCGCGCCCGTCGGCGATCGGACCGCCGGAAGCGAATGGTTGAGGTGCACCGCCGTCGATGGATTGGGTGACGCTCCACGACAGCGCGACAGGGGTATCAGCGCCTCGCGGTGCCGCAATCGAGAGCGCGATCACGACCGGTTGATCGCTCGGAATCACCGAATCCAGCCGCGGGATGACGATCGCGGGCCCCAGTCGAAACGGTTGTGGAGCGGTGCCTTCAGGAATTGCGTCGGCACGACGGGTGGCGAGCACCGGCCCTGCAATCGATGGACGCTGCGGATCGTCGGCGTCCACGACGAGCGCGGTCTGAGCCGTGCACGCGTTGCCTCCCACGCGGTCGAGGACTGCAGCGTTGATGCTCAAATCGCCCTTGGGTAGCGCTGCCACGGTTTGGAACCGGATCCAAGGATCGGACGTGTCGGGGGTCGGCTCGGCGACGAAGTTCAACTCACCGAGATCGACAACCACGGGACCGGCACCGCGATCGGAACGCACCTGTGCGTTGGCGATGAAGCGACTGCTCAACTCTGCCGCGCTGCCGTCCCATAGTGGCCGTAGCTGAGCCGATCGAACCGCAACCGTGACCGCGAAACTCTCCCAACCCCGTCGGTCCCGCACCCCGAGTGAGTGGGCTACGAGTGCGCCCGCACACGACCCCACGAACTGCTCGGCCTCGACCACGGTGCGAACCAGGTCCTGTTCGTTAGGAACTTCTTGCAAGGCACCGAGGTCCATCGCGGTAGAGAGCTGGGAGCTACCCCACGCGAGTTGATCGAACAGTCTGCTGAACGTCCCACCCGGGAGTTGTTCGAGGTTCTGCTCCGTCACATCGAGCGCGAGTCTCGACAACCGCGGGTCGGTACTCAAGCGATAGTCGCCGTCGGTGTCGCGATAAAACGCCACGATGAACTCCGCCGTGTTCGTCGACCGCTCCAGTCCGCGGTAGTGCCATCGAAGCAAACCCCTTGCCCCGACGTTCTTATTGCCAACGTCGAAGTTCAGGTTCTGCGAAACATCGAACGGTGGGCCGAGCAGGATGTAAATCTTGCCACGGTCGGTCTTCCAGCCCGGCTTGGGCGTATCGCGGAACTTCTGGTTGGACTCCATGACCCGTTGCCAGAAGATCAT
>CAZAHQ010000162.1:0-8188 GCA_964484415.1 uncultured Acidobacteriota bacterium
GTTCCATGAACACCGAAGTCTCCGCATCCACTTTGGCAAGTCAAATGAATGGCGGCATCTGATCCTGACAAGACCCCGTTTGCGCAAGTTCGAACGGACTGAACATCTTGGCAAGAGTTTGCCGGAGTTTTTGACGTGTACAGACTTCGCGATTGACCATCCTTCAAAACTTCAGTTCCATTTTCTGTCACCAGGGAGCAAGACTGTCCCAAACAAGCTGTTTCTGACACCACGACCGAGGTTCTTGACTGGAAACCGAAGGTTGCGCTTGACGTCGGCTTGCAACGCACGGTTGATTGGTATCTGCAGCGCTGGTCCAGCGAGACCCAGCACACGAAAGGCAACGATGGCGACTGACAACCTCGAGTTTCGCTCCGGAGAATGGGTCGAGGTCCGCAGCAAAGAAGAAATCCTCGCGATGCTCGACGAGCACGGCTGCTATCAGGGAATGCCGTTCATGCCGGAGATGTTGCGTTACTGCGGAACCAAGTTGCGTGTTTGGAAGCGCGGCGAGAAGGCCTGTGACGTGATCAACAAGACCACGGCGCGACGCGTGCGCTCCGCGGTGCATCTCGAGGCGCTGCGCTGCGACGGCAGCGCGCACGACAACTGCCAGGCCGGCTGTTTGCTGTTTTGGAAGGAGGCTTGGCTGAAGCGGGCTAGCGCGAGCGACGATTCGCCTCCGATCGTGTCGGGCGCCCGATGCACGGAGATCGAACTCCAAAACGCGACTCGCGGGCCGGAGCTGCCCGAGTTTCCAGGCCAACAGATCTACCGCTGCCAGGCGACACAGATGTTTGCTGCCAGTGAACCGATGAGTCCCTGGGAACTGTCGCAGTACTGGCGCGACTGGCGCTGCGGTAACGTCGGGATCGGGATGATGCTGCGCGCCCTGGCGATCGCGTGGTGGAACATGCTGATGCGGCGGTTGAAGCGGCCGACCTATCCGTATCTGAAAGGGCGCGCCACAGGGAAGACCCCGGCCGAGAAACTCGATCTGCAAGCCGGTGATTGGGTCGAGGTGAGATCGGCTGATGAGATCATGGCCACGATCGATCGCCGGCAACGAAATCGGGGTTTGTGGTTCGATGTCGAGCAACTGAGGTTCTGCGGCAAGCGCTTTCGAGTCCTGCGGCGCGTGTCGCAAATCGTCGACGAGAAGACCGGGCGCATGCTGAAGATGCCAAGCGACTGCATCATCCTCGACGGCGTCGCCTGCATTGGCGACATCAGCACCAAGCGGTTGTTCTGTCAGCGAGCCATCTACCCCTACTGGCGAGAGATCTGGTTGCGGCGCGTCGATGGCCCCACGCCGCACGGCTAGGTCGATGCCGCCAAAGCTCAGCATCGGACTGCCGGTCTACAACGGCGAGCGCTACCTGGAGCGAGCGATCGAGTCGCTGCTTGCGCAAACCTACCGCGAGTTCGAGTTGATCGTCTCCGACAACGCCTCGACCGACGGCACCGCCGACATCTGCACGCGAATGGCGGCGCGCGACACCAGAATTCGGATCGTGCGCAATGAAAGGAACCTGGGAGCCGTCGCCAACTTCAATCGAGTCTTCGAGCTGGCCGATGGTGAGTACTTCAAGTGGGCGTGTGCCGACGACCTCGCCGCGCCAACACTGCTCGAGCGCGCTCTCGCGGTGCTGGACACTCGGCCCGACGTCGTGCTCTGCTACCCACGCACGATGTTGATCGATGAGCACGACAAGCTGCTCCGCGCCTACGCCGATGGACTCGATCTGCAAACGGCTGACGTGCTCGAGCGGTTTGGTGTCGCCTGCGCGCATACCGGCTTGCTCAATGTCCTGCAGGGAGTGATGCGTTCATCAGCGCTTTCGTCGACGCCGCTGTTTCAACCGTTTCGAGGGACCGATATCGCACTGATGGTCGAGCTATCGCTGCATGGCAAGTTGGTGGAACTGGACGAGCCGCTATTGCAGCGGCGGATGCACGCCGAAGCTGCCAGCGCTTCTCAGACCCATGCCGAGCGCCAAGAACATCTCGATCCAGAGAGCCGCGGCGCGCTCTCGACCTGGTGGTGGCGGCACAGTTGGGAGCATGCGCAGGCGGTGCGCCGGGCGCCGCTCGCAACCGGGCTGAAACTCAAGTTGTGGGCTCACGTGGCGAGGCAGTGCTACTGGCACAGAGCTTTGTTGATGCAGGAGATGGGCTCTGCCGCAACGCACTGGCTGGCGCCTGCGAGGAAGCGTCGATGAAGTTCGAGGCGACACCGCTGGCAGGTTCGTTCGTGATCGAGCTCGAGCCGCATCGTGACCCACGCGGCTTCTTCGCCCGTTCCTACTGCGATCAGGAGTTTGCTGCGCACGGCTTGATCACGCACTGGCCGCAGTGCAACGTGTCGTTCAATCGCGCTCTGGCTACGCTGCGCGGGTTGCACTATGCGGCACCGCCCGTTGGCGAGGAGAAGCTTGTCCGCTGCACACGGGGCGCGATCTACGACGTGATCGTAGATCTGCGCCGTGACTCGACGACCGCTTTGAAATGGTTCGCGGTGGAGCTGACGGCAAACAATCATCGAATGCTCTACATTCCCGCGGGGTTCGCCCACGGCTTTCTCACACTCGAGCCTGATACCGAAGTGTTCTATCAAATGGGATCGAGCTACCAACCGAGTGCGGCACGCGGGATCCGTTGGGATGACCCGCGGCTCGGCGTGGACTGGCCGATGACGCCAGAGGTGATCTCGGACCAGGATCGTGCGCTTCCGGGCGTCTCGGGCGATGGGATGGTGTGGTGACGATGCGCGCGCTGATCGAGCAGTTGTACCCATGGTGCCGGAGCATCACCGGCGATGGAACGCGACAGACGTTACGCGCCGTGCAGCAACGGGTTGGTCTGACGATTCGAGAAGTACAAAGCGGTACTGCCGCCCTGGACTGGACGGTGCCCGATGAATGGAACATCCGCGACGGCTACATCGCCACGACCCGCGGAGGGCGCGTCGTCGATTTTCACCGGCACAACCTGCACGTGGTCAACTACAGTGAGCCGATAAAGCAGCGAGTCTCGCGCGAGACCTTGTCGCAGCACATTCACTTTCTCGACGATCAGCCCGACTGGATTCCGTATCGCACCAGCTACTACAACCGCACGTGGGGATTTTGTCTCAGCAAGCGGCAGTGGGAGTCGATGACCGATCCCGAGTACGACGTCTGTATCGATGCCACGCTCGAGCCCGGCGCACTGTCGTACGGCGAACGGCTGCTGACGGGGGAAACGCCGCAGGAATTCGTGTTCACAACGCACGTCTGTCATCCGTCGCTTGCCAACGACAACCTGTCGGGGATTGCGGTGGCGACGGAACTCGTCTCTCGTCTGTCAGGCCGATCTCATCATTACAGCTATCGCTTTCTGTTTATCCCTGGAACGATCGGCTCGTTGACGTGGCTGTCGATCAACCGCGAGCGCTGGCCGTTGATTCGCGGCGGAATGTCCTTGGTCTGCCTCGGTGACCACCGGCCCCTCACATACAAATCGAGTCTGCACGGTAACAGCATGATCGATCGAGCGGCTCGCTCGGTCTTGGCGCAGCGACAGCGTGGCGACCAGGTGATCGACTTCTTCCCGTTCGGATACGACGAGCGGCAGTTCAACGCACCGGGCATCGGCATCCCATTCGGTTCCTTGATGCGCGGTCAGCACGGCCAGTTTCCCGAGTATCACACCTCAGCCGATTCGCTCGACTTCGTCTCCGACGCACAACTGTTGGACGCTGTAGACGCGTGCGAAGCGATCTGTCAGGCGCTCGATGCCAGCCCGTGCTTCAAGAACCTGGCTCCATTCGGCGAGCCACAACTCGGCCGGCGCGGGATCTACCGGGCGATGGGCGGCACGAGTGATCTCGGCGATCTGACCACCGCAATGCTCTGGGTATTGCAACTCTCGGATGGTCAGCGAACGGTGTCGGAAATGGTCGAGCGCTCGAAACTGCCGCACGAAACCGTGCAGCGCGCTGTCCAATTGCTGTACGACAACAAGCTGATCGGCTAGCGGTCGAGGCTATCCCCAGCGCCTGAGCCAAAGCTCGAAGACCACAAGCATCCAGACGCGATAGTCGACCCGATACTCCGGCGATGGCGCGTGCTCGTACACATCGCGCAGGCAACGATCGATCCAATCGCGCCGCACGAATTGCTGGCTGCGGCAGCCTGGGGCCAAGAGATCGCGCACCAAGGGCTGGAGCCGCTGCCGTAACCACGCGCCGACAGGGGCGCCGAAACCCTGCTTCGAGCGATGCAGCAGGTCATGCGGCAGATGCGGCTCCATCATCTGCTTGAGCATCCGTTTCAGCATCCCGCCGCGCAGCTTTCGCTCGGTTGGAATCGACAGGCATAGCTCGACGAAGCGGTGATCCAAGAAAGGGGCGCGCGTTTCGATGCTGGCCATCATCGACGCCATGTCGACTTTCTTCAGCAGATCGTCGGGAAGGTAGTAGTTGACGTCATAACTGAAGGCGACAGAGAGCGCGTCGGATTCATCCAGTGCAAGCCAACGCCCCTGCCGAAAGAACCGAACGGCATCGGGTGCTGCGAATGTCAGCATCGCGGCGAGTTCGTCCTGGTGTGTGACCGAACGCGCGTGATGCCATTTCTGGAAGGGGCGCGTCATCGGTCCGCGATAAGGGGGAAGAGCGTCGACGCCGAGACGTTGGAATACGCGCGCCGCCGCGGTGCCGAGTCGCGAGCCGCGCTGGAGCCGCTGGTCGAGATACATCGAGTAACCGCCGAACAGCTCGTCGCCGCCGTCCCCGCCCAAAATCACCTTCACATGTTGGCGAGCGGCCTGAGACACGATCTTGGTGGGGATCAGCGACGAATCCCCGAACGGCTCGTCCATGTGCGTGAGGACCGCTTCGACCTCATCGTCGACCCGACTCTCGATCACGATCTCGTGATGATCGGTTCGGTAACGCTCTGCCACCTGCCGCGCCCACGGACGCTCATCGATATCCCCCACAAACTCCACGGTGTAGGTATGGATGGGGGCACTCGAGGCACGGGCCGCGAACGCCGTCACGGCACTCGAGTCGATGCCACCCGACAGGAAGACTCCGAGCGGAACGTCGGCAACCAACCGGCGAGCCACCGAGTCGGCAAACAGCGCCTCGAGGCGTTCGATCCACCGATCGTCACGACAGGATGTATCGATCGGAATCGTCGGTTTCCAATAGGGCTGGATTTGCACACCCTGCGCACTTGCGATCAAACGATGTGCGGGCGGCAGCTTCTTGACCTCACGAAAGATCGTGTGCGGAGCCGGCACGTACATCGAGCTGAAGAACAGGCCGATCGCATCGGTGTCGATGCTACGTGAGAGCCAGTCCAACTCGCCGAAAGCGCGCAGTTCCGAGGCCAGCGCAAACCCGGAAGGAGTATCGGCATACAACAGCGGCTTCTCGCCCAGCCGGTCGCGCGCTGCCACAAGACGTTGCCGTCGCGCATCCCACAGTGCAATCGCGAACATGCCGTTGAGATGCTCAGGAAAGTCGTCCCCGTACTCTTCGTACAGGTGCGGGATCACCTCGGTGTCGCTGGCGGTACGAAACTGGTGTCCGCGCGCAATCAAGCGATCGCGAAGTTCGACATAGTTGTAGATCTCGCCGTTGAAGACCACCGAGATCGAGCCGTCCTCGTTGGAGATCGGCTGCGACCCGGTGGTGAGGTCGATGATCGAAAGTCGCGCGTGTCCCAACCAGCACGAGTCAAAGGCGACGGCATGCTGCTCGTCCGGCCCGCGGTGATTCAGCGTGGCCACCATCCGGCGACATGCCTCGAGATGGGCCGCGGACCGATCTGAGAGTGCAGAAACTCCCCTGGACACGATGGCTGCAATCCCGCACACGAGGTGAGCTAGCTCCCTAGTCCCGCCCGCAGCGGGAGCGATGTGGATCACTCATCGCACACCGGATCGAAGTTCCGAGCACTCGGCCGTTGCTCGCGGCGGGATTATGCCGCCTGTTCGTGATCGAGGGGCGACCCTAGTGAGGGGCGCGTGTTGCCGTCGTGGTCGCCCAATAGCCGTAGAGAGCCAGCGCCCCTAGGGTCGAGCACGCCATCAAGCTGGCGCCGGCCGGCCAGGCCGAGAGATCGGTCACCAAGGGGAAAGGGAGGATCAGTGCGATCACCAACCAAAACGCGCCTCCAGTCACGAGCCCGTAGCTCGACGCCGCGATGATCGCCAGAACGAGTGCGATCGCCGAGGCGACAACAAAGGGCCAACTCCGCGCCGTGATCAGGACGATCAGCGTCAGTCCTACGCCCCACAAACAGAGCGAGGCGAGTCGATCCTTGCGAACCACGCGCCGCGCCACTACCAACAGGATCAGGGTCAGTAACGCAAGACTGACGCTGAACGTGGGCGCCGCGAGCACGATGCTGACGACGCGCGAAGGATCCCCGAGAGTGTCGACATCTAGAAAGCGATTCGGGGCCAACGGATGATGTGACCAGAGCTTGAGCCAGCCACTCCACTTGAGCGCGGCCGACGCTCCCAGCCCGAGCAGTAGACCGATCAACAGGTCACGCCCCACCAGCGGGTCGCGGAGTTCGCCATTCAACAGCCGGATCCACGACACGATCAGACGCGGCTGCTGGCGCCGGATTTGCGGCTCGAGTGCGAGATAACCAACCCACAACAAGCCTGCTCGGAATAGCGATCCTGCTAGCAACGTCATCAGCCACTTTGCCGCCCCGGTGTTGTCTGGTGTGGTGTCGCTGCCCAGCATCCACGAGACGAACGTTAGACAAAACGCGACGATTGCGAGCCTGAGGGCGCCGCGTCGATCGCCACGCCCTTGCGCCAGATTCCGGCGCAGCATCACGATCGCCCCAATAATCGCAACGATCACCAAGGCACCTGTCAGGGCGGTGCCGATGGTGTAGGAGTCGACCTCCTGACCGGGATTTCGCAGCGTCGGCGAACTCCAGGGGGCGATCAGTTGAAAGCTCACCACACGCGTGCCGATCGCGGCCGCTTCAACGCGCAGCGGCAGGTCGGGGTGATCGGCGAATCGACCTTCCCATGCCGATACCACGGTGGCGTACGACGGCGGTGTCCACTGTGCCGCCGTGGCGACGAACTGCGCTGGATCGAGTCCTGCCGCTTGAAACAAGGGCGACCAGTCCGGTGCTGCGCTGTTGGTCTGCAGGCTGGGTTCGAACTGCGCGGGCGGCACCGCAGCGAACGACAGCAATCGACCACGTGGATCCAGCGAGACACTCACCATGCCTTCGATCGTGGAAGGAGGATCCAGTGGCGACACCTGCCCCGCGTTGCGGTCGCCGGGGTTGGGTCGTAAAGGCACCGGGCTTTGCCGGTACCAGAAGTAGTAGGTCGCGGGTTGACCGGTCCTCAATCGTTGCCACCGCTCAGGTGCCGGCATCGGGTCGGCTTCGTACCCGAAGTACGCGGTGTCCAACTCGAAACCGTGGGCGCGATCGCGCGGTGGCTGGGTGTAGCCCAGTGACTCGATCAGCGCCTGGGCGCGATCGGCAAGTACCTGAGGCGATTTCTGCAGCGGCACCATTCGATAGAGATTGACCTGCTCCGTGAAGGTCAACGCTACGAGCGAGGCGACGACCGCGACGACACACCACGCGGCGCGCGCACCGCTCCACGTGCCTTGCGCCGGTGAGGCCGCCACCATTTCAGGCGAGGGTGTTTCACCGGCCGCCAATGCGGCGGCGAGTGGATCACCTCCAGGAAGTGCGGCGCTCACTTGCAGCGCGCTCGCCGGCCGCAACGATGGATCGTGCTCCAAGCAGCGCAGGATCACGCGCTCGATTACCGGATCGAGGTCCTTGACCCAATGCGAGGGATTGGTCGGCGAGGAGTGTTCGCGTTGTTGCCGCATCTGGGCCAGCGAGGGCGCATCGAAGGCGCGCCGGCCGGTGAACATTTCGTACAGCACCAGACCGAGCGCGTAGATGTCGCTGCGTGCGTTGGTTTCGGTCCCTTCGAATTGCTCCGGCGACATGTACGCGGGCGTGCCCGACACCAGACCACCAGCCTGAGCCTCGGTGTCGAGCCCTGCCAAACCGAAGTCGGTGAGGCGCGCCCGGCCGCGTCCGTCGATCATCACGGTGGCCGGCTTGAGGTCGCGATGCACGACCCCCGCATCGTGCGCTGCTGAGAGGCCTGCGCAGAGTTGGCGCGCGATTTC
>CAZAHQ010000163.1:0-8186 GCA_964484415.1 uncultured Acidobacteriota bacterium
GACCCCACTGCACGATGCAACCGTGGTCGGCGATACCGTCGGCGACCCGTTCAAGGACACGAGCTCGGTGGCCATGAACCCGGTGATCAAGTTCACCACGCTGTTTGGACTGCTTGCCGTCGAGTTGGCCGTGTTGATTGCCCAGGATCAAGGCACCTCTATGGTTCACGCCATCGGCTGCGCCTTCCTGCTAGTCTCGATGGTGTTCGTGTGGCGCTCTTTCTACGCGATGCGAATTACGACCAGCGTTCACTGAGTGAATCGCTCGAGGATTCAAGCAAGAGGCGAGCCGCAGGGCTCGCCTCTTTTTTGCTTCGCGTACAGGCGTACAATCGCGCGCAACAATGAAATCAGACTGGACGCCAAAACTTCTCCAGACCTTCAAGACCTACAGCGTTTCCGATTTCCTGCGCGATCTCGTGGCCGGAATCACCGTCGGGTTGGTGGCGCTGCCGCTGGCGATGGCGTTCGCGATCAGCTCGGGCGTATCGCCGCAGGCCGGCATCTACACGGCGATCGTGGCGGGGCTGGTGGTGTCGACCCTTGGTGGCTCGAAGTTCCAAGTCTCCGGGCCGACCGGTGCGTTCGTTGTGGTCGTGTCGGGGATCGTGCTCGAGTATGGACAGTCGGGGCTGTTGTTGTGCACTCTCATGGCGGGAGCACTCCTGATCTTTCTCGGCGTGAGCGGCCTGGGCAGTGCGGTCAAGTACATTCCGCGGCCAGTCGTGGTCGGTTTCACCAACGGCATCGCCGTGCTGATCGCCAGCACGCAACTCAAGGACTTCTTCGGGTTTCACGGCGCCAATCCCGGCAGCTTTTTCGAACGCATGCAGGAGCTGTCGAAGAACATCGGCAGCATGAACCCCGCTGCGACCGGCTTGGCGCTTGGGTCCTTGGTGGTGCTGCTGGTGTTCCGTCAGTACCGCAAACGCTTTCCATCGACGGTGCTGATCATGATCGTCGGCGCCGCACTGGTGGCGTTGTTCAAGCTGTCAGTCGAAACGGTTGGTAGCAAGTTCGGAGGCATTCCTGCGCAACTCCCGCATCCCGACATCCCCGACATTCATCTTGCCGACCTGCCCAAACTACTGAGCCCGGCACTCACCGTCGCGCTTCTCGGAGCGCTCGAATCGCTGATGTCGGCTGTGGTCGCCGACCGGATGGGCGGCGACAAACACAATCCCAATGTGGAATTGGTAGCACAAGGCGCCGGCAACATCGTCTCGCCGATCTTCGGCGGGATTCCGATTACCGGCGCCATCGCCCGCACCGCCACCAACATCCGCGCCGGAGCAAAGACGCCGATCGCCGGGGTCATCCACGGCCTCACGTTGTTGGCGATCCTGCTATTCGCTGCGCCGCTGGCCGGCATGATCCCGCTGCCGGTATTGGCTGCAATCCTCATGGTGGTTGCGTGGAACATGGGCGATTGGGCCGAGATTCCCGAACTTCTCAAGCTGGGTCGAGCCGACATCGCGGTGTGGGCCTTGACCTTCTTCTTGACGGTGTTCACCGATCTGACGTTTGCCGTGGAAATGGGAATGTTGCTTGCGGCTCTGCTGTTCATCTTGCATGTCTCCGAAACGACAACCGTCTCGGCGATCGACTCGACCTGGGTTGAAGGCGGCAGGCTTCACTCGGTGGAGAGTCGTGAAATTCCGCCGTATGTGTCGATGTTTCGCATCGATGGCCCATTTCTGTTCGGCACCGCCGACAAGCTCGACCTCGTCAGCCAGCAGATCGATTCGCTCCCACCCATCGTCATTCTTCGGTTGCGCCACATGACGGCGCTCGATGCCAGCGGCCTGTATGCGCTGCGAAACCTGTGCGAGCGTTTGCATGAGACGAATCGCGTGTTGCTTTTGTGCAATATCCGGCCGCAGCCCGCTCGACTGCTGCGCCGCTTCGACTTCGAGCGGCATGTCGGTGTCGCCAACATCTGCACCACGACGGCCGATGCGCTCGAGCGCGCGAGAGAGATCCACGAGGCGTCATAGTGGGTTGTTAGTCTTGGTTGTGGCGCAGACTGAGTCGATCGAAAACATTGCGGGGTCAGCCAGTTTTCGCTTGGCAATCAGCTCGGCCATCACCTGTTCCGTAATCGTGTTGATGTTTCGAGCGGCGTAACGCGCACGGCGCTCGATCACCAGCGGATTCTTCAGGTCCTCGCAGTGCTTGGCCATCGCCGGCTTGACTGTGCGCCACAACGCTGTGCGATAGGCGTTCGGCTGATACGACTCGTCCCATTCCGGCGTGATAAAGGTTCGTAGGTCGAATCGCCGTGCCAACACCCACGCGCCGTTGCGACGCTCGACCAACGGCGCATCGCCTGCACACAGCGCGCGATAGAACTGCATGCCGTTGTAGTTGGCCTCCATGTCGGCGGCCGAGAAGATCCCCGACGCCAGGTAACCCAACGTGGTTCGCTCCAGCAGCATTCCCAACTCGATCGCACGACGCTCGGCCTGCGCGTTGCTCAATCCACGACGCAACCCGCGCTTGTACTGGCGGTAGTAAAGCCAACCCTCGGAAACGAAGTGGCCGATCTTGTCGGTCCCCAAACGGACGCCGCCAAGTTCCACCGTGGGGCTGGATGGCATCCAGGTCGCCGTCTGGAGTCGACTGAGTCCAGCGTAGATCGAGCGCTGCTGATACGCGCGGCGATCTTCGACGGTTGCCGGCAGGCGATCCACCAACGAATCGTTGGCGGCCCAGGTTTCCGGCACATGGAAGATGAATCTCCGGAATTGTCGCTGCACACGTGACTCGACATCGGCGCAGGTCGCGTTTGGCCCGAGCGTGCGTAGCGCCGTAGCGATTTCGACCTCGAACTTGGCGTTGATCGGCGCGCTCGAATCACGCAGTGGTTTGGTCCAGGAGTAGAACTGATCGGTTTCGAGCGCGACCGCCGCTGGCGCCGCGCAGATCAGTCCAACAGCGCATGTCAACGCGCGAAGTCGCGTGCGCATCAGAAGCCCCATCCCACCGCCCCGACAACGCGCCACTCGCGCTTGCTGTCCTGGGTGCTCCTGCCGCGCAGCAATGTGGCGCTGAGATGCACGCCGATCGCGCTCACCGACCCTTCGACTCCGGCCCAACCCTGGTGCGCATCGCCCAATCGGCTGTCGCTGTAGGTGCGCAACCACACCGCCTTCACCGCGTAGCCGAGGTGAGTGCGTTTGACGAAGCGACGACCAGCCGTTGTCTCGGCTACGATCCAACCCCAACCGCCTGCCACCTGCGCACCGTCACGCCCAGCTTCGAGTTGAACGACGGGTCCACGCAAATCGCACAGCACATTGCAGGCGTCGGTGGAGTCTGCGTCCGAGACGATCAGTCCGCCGCCGATCGACCCTGACAGCGACTGGGAGTAACGCACCAAGACGCTGCCGATCACGCGGCGGACAGTCGGCGGCGATGCGACAGTCTTCGTGAGCTCACTCGTTGTTGGGTCGGTTGTTGCGCTGTTGGATGCTACAGAGTCTGGCAGCGCTGAGTCGGCTCGCGTTGCAGCGACAGGGCTGCGCTCGTCAGCGACAGCCGGAGCCAACGCCAGCCCAAGGCATAACGCCCCGATCAAGGGCGCGCCGTTGCCGAGTCGCTGAATCATCCCGCGGCGATCGTACACGATAGCCGTGCCGCAGCCGCGCCGATTCGATACCCGCGGCCTCAACGCCCGGTCTGTACTACGCGTGCGGCTAGCGGCGAGACCCCGTGAAGAACGCGCCCGTTACCACCGGGATCAGAAACAGCTCCGCCAGCACGGCAACGCCTACCGAGGTGGCGCACAGCAACCCGAATCGCGCGGTGGGCAGGAAGCTCGAGAACGTGAGCGTTCCGAACCCCAGCATCAGGATCGCACCGGTCAGCAAATACGCCGGCGCGGTCGCTTCGAGGGTTCGTGCGATCGCCTCGTCGCTGCCGTGAACGGCTGCGAGTTCCCGGTAGTGGACCATGGTGTGAATCGTGTCGTCGACCGCGAGACCCAGCACGATCGACGCCACCATTGCGGTGCCGACATCGAGTGGAATGCCGATCCAACTCATCAGCCCGAATACCACCACCACTGGCAGCACGTTCGGGATCAGCGCAACGATCGCCAAGCGCATGCTGCGCAACATGATCCAAAACCCGATCAAGATCACGACGACCGCCGAACCGAATGACGTTACCAACGTGCGCAACAGATACCGCTGGGTGTTCAGCAGCACGGTTTCGATGCCGGTCACGATCGACCGCGCACCAGGCACCACGCTCGCGGCCAAGCGTGGTACCTCGCGTTGCAGCACGCCGAGTGTTTCGAAGCCGCCGGTGGTCACGAACACCGTCACGCGAGCGATCCGCCCATCGCCGGCCAGGAACGAATCGAGCACCGCTTTCCCTTCAGGGTCTTCGGACATCGCACGCAGCGCGGTTCGTCGCGGATCGAGCGTTGTCTTGGAAGCACCGGTGGGGAACATCGAGTGCGCCAGGTCGTCGACCACATCAGCAACTCCCACCACCCCCAACACATTGGGCAGGTGGCGCAGTCGCTCCGAGAGTTGCACAAGCGCTTCGAGCGGAACAGGATCGCGCTCGTTCTCCACCACCAGTTCCAGAGCCGACACACCCATTCCGAGCGCTTCGATCCGATCATGCGCCTGACGCAGTGGGTGATCGCCCCGCAGGTAGTTGAGACCATGGCTCTGCGATCGCAGCTCCGGCAACCCAGCCAGCGAGATGAGCGTAATGATTGCGGTCACACCCAAGACCCGTGCGCGATGATGCGCGCACCATTCGGTGAGCCGGCGGGCCCAGCGACCACTGAGCTTCTCGAACTGACGCTCCACGCCGCGTGCGCCATGCATGTGGGCGCCGCCAGCCGCCAACAGCGCGGGGTACATGACCAGAGCAGCCGCTCCCATCATCGCGATGCCGATCGACGACCAGATTCCCAGCTCGCGCACCGGCCAAACCAAACTGGTGGCCAACGAACCGCAACCGGCGATGGTGTTGATCACGCTGAAGAAGATCGCCTTCCCCTTCTCCTCGAAGGTGCGGCGCGCCGCCTCCATCGGACTGAGTCCTTCCGATTCCTCCAGATCGCGAAAGCGCATCAGCACATGAATTGCGCTGGCCAACGACACGGTGAAGATCAGCGGCGGCAAGATCGCGAGCAGCAAGTTGAGGTGGATGCCGAGCCAGCCCATCGTACCCAAGAGCATCAGTTCTGTGACGCCAATCAAGATCAGCGGCAGCAAGACACCTTTCGCCTGCCGAAACACGATCGTAAGCAGCAGTACAGCGACGCCGATCAGAATCGGGAAGAACCGCTTGGTCACTTCCCGCGCCGACTCGTCCATGGTTTGGTCGAGCACCGGCTCGCCATACAAAAGCGCTTGTGTTCCCGCGGGCGGTGTCTTCATTCGCGCTTCGAGCCGATCCAATGCAGCGCGCTCGCTATCGATCGAGGTCGATGCCAACACGACCAGCAGCGACACAGCACGCCCATCGGCCGAGACCAAACCGAGGTTGCGATCGAGCCGGTTGGCGATGACGAGTCGTTGAAACTCGGCGGGCTCGTCCGGCGGCCAGTATCCCAGCAACGGCTCGTGGTGAGCGCGCAGTCCGTACACCGCCTGGACTTCCTTCCACGCCGCGAGCTCGCTTTCGAGTTCTCCCAACTGCTGCAACGTGGTGCGGTCGAACAAGGCCTCGCCGGTGAGTGCGACCCGTACCGTCTTGTCGGAGCCGAACAGCCCCAGGAATCGATCGTACCGAACGGTCGCGCCGCTACCGGCGATGAAGAAATCTCGCGCTGCGTTTTGCGTGTCGAGGCGCAACGCACCCGGTATCAAGGCGAGCGCGAGCAATATCCACGCAGCCAGCACCCAACGGCGCCAACGGATCAGTGCATCCAGCACGCGAGACAACGGCGGCAACGGGCTCCGTTATTGCGGCGGTGCCGGTTCAAATGCTCCCACCACCGCGAGTTTGACCGTGACGAACTTCTCGACGCGAAGTATGAACACCGATGGGTCCTTCATTCCCCACTCGACGAACGGCACCTTGAATGACCCTGACGCGGTGACGCGATTGCCGGTGACGACCGCCTTGATCGGTATCGAGAGCGGATGTTCGCTGCCATGGATCGTCAGTGTCCCCTCGATGGTGACGCTGCTCTCCCCGTCCGGTTTCACGCTACCAATCAGCTTCTTGGGAACGAACACCATTTCGGTGTACTTCGCCGACTCCAGCACCTCCTCGTGCATCTTCTTGTCGCGACCCTCGTTGCCGGTGTTGGCGGAAGTAGCATTGATCACCAGCTTGCCGGTAATCGCGCCGCCGGCAGGATCGAACCGCACCTGACCGCTCTTGAGCTTCAACGAGCCTTCGACGGTGTGCATGGTGGCGCCGAGCGTGAAGTCGAGCTTGGCGGTGGTTGGGTCGATAACGATCTCGGTGTCGCCGGCCCAGAGTGGGGCGCTGAAGATCAGCGCAGCAAGAACGGCCAGGGTTTTGGTTGGGAGGCTCATGCCGGGATTCTGCAGCGGTGCGCGGCAGAAGGCCAGTGAGGCGACGCAAATGACGAGGGATTAAGGACTCTGTTAGGACTGTCGGCTGACGAAGCGGCTATCGCCGCAGATGGAACGGGACGCTGGTAACGACGGTGTTGCGCCGGAAATGCAAGGCCGTCTTGATCAAGAACGCCCGCTGATTGTGCAGCAAGTGATGCCACCAACGCGCCGGCACGAACTCGGGCATCACGATCGTCAGGAAGTCCTCGGGCCGTTCGCGCTCGACGTTCTCGATGTACTCCAAGAGCGGCTCCATCAGCGACCGGTACGGTGAGTCCAGCACCACCAGTTGTGCACCTTGGCAGTACTTGTCCCAGTTGGCGCGCAGGTCGGCGGTCGCGCGCGGGTCGATGTCGACGTACACGGCACGCACGTCGGTCGACAACTGACGCGAGTACTCCAAGGCCTCGACCACCGCGCGATGCAATCCGCCGATCGGCACGATGACCGTGTGCCGCTTGTAATCGCCAGGCTCCCAACTGTCGAGCGAAAGCTGTCGCCCCACCATCCGGTAGTGGCGATAGATCGACTTGAAGATCAGCACCACGAACGGAATCAACAGGATGATGATCCAGGCGCCTTCCCGGAACTTGGTGACGGCCACGATCACTAGGACGATCGCGGTGAGCGTAGCGCCCACCGCATTGATCGCTACGGCCGAGCGCCACCCTTCGCCCTTTTCCCGCAGCCGCTTGCGCACCATGCTGGTTTGCGACAGCGTGAACGACACGAATACGCCGAGCATGTAGAGCGGGATCAAGCTGTGGGTGTCGCCGCCGAAGATCACGATCAACAGCCCTGCGAAAAACGTCAGCAACAGGATGCCGTTGCTGAACGCCAGGCGGTCCCCTTGGTTCAACAGTTGGCGCGCCAGGTAACGCTCGCGCGCCAAAATCGAGGCCAGGCGTGGAAAGTCGGCGTACGCGGTGTTAGCGGCCAGAACCAAGATCAACAACGTCGAGATCTGCACACAGTAGTAGAAAGCGTTTTTTCCGCCGAAGACGCCGCGCGCCAGCAACGAGACGATCGTCTCTTCCTTCTGCGGAATCACGTGATAGTGGCTGGCCAAGAAGCTGATGCCGGTGAATAGCACGACACACAGCACCGCCATGATGAGCAATGTCGCGCGCGCATTCCTCGGCTCGGGCGGCCGGAAGGCGGGCACCCCGTCGGCAACCGCCTCGATTCCGGTCATCGCCGTGCAACCGTTGGAGAACGCGCGAAGTACCAGGAAGATCGTCATCGGTGCCGCGACTTCGGTGTGGAATGGATCGAGCGATTCGATCGGGGCTACCTGTCCGGTTGCCACGCGCCAGACGCCGACGACAATCAGCGTCAGCATGCTGATCAGGAAGAAGTACGTCGGCAGCGCGAAGATCACGCCCGACTCTCGAATGCCTCGCAGGTTGCCGATCACCAACAGCAAAAGCAGCGTCAACCCGATCGCGACGCGGTGCTCACCGACCTGCGGGAATGCCGAGACCAATGCCGAGACGCCAGCGGCCACGCTGACCGCCACGGTCAGTATGTAGTCGATCATCAACGACGCGGCGGCGATCAATCCGAAGTTGTCGCCGAGGTTCTCTTTCGAGACGATGAACGCGCCGCCACCCTGCGGATACGCGGTGA
>CAZAHQ010000164.1:0-8175 GCA_964484415.1 uncultured Acidobacteriota bacterium
ACAGCCGAATAAAGCTTGCTAGGCTAGCGGCCATCGTCGTATCTGACCGAGGCAATTCGGCCGGCGGGAGCACGGGGAGGGTGGATGTCGCAGGGGACCTTACGAGAGCGGCTCGAAGCGTTGGTGATTGCGCGCTCGCGGATTCAACTGCGGCAGGTCCGCGACGACGACACGCTCAACTTCGAGCTCGGTTACGACTCTCACGCGATGCTCAACCTGCTGCTCGATATCGAGGACGCATTCGGCATCGAGGTGCCGCCCGATCGTGTACCGGAGTTGGTCGGGAAGCGGTTCGACGAGTTGCTCGAACTCGTCACCAGCTTCCAGCCTGCTCGTGAGCCGGCCCCATGAAGGTAGCCGTGGTTCGCGACGACGGCGCCGCGCCGGTCGGTAACTTGGCCGACCGGGTCGCTCAATCACTTCAGGCGCGCGGCCATCTGATGACTCCGCCTTCCGACGACATCGATCTTGTACTCAACCTGACGAGCGCACCGACGGCCCGCGTCAACTATGTGCGCCCTAACTCTTCGGTGTTCGTTGCGTCGCTGATGCGCAGCGAGGACGGCTCTGCATGGTCCGATCTGGAAGCGCTCAAGCGCGCCACTTACGCGGTGTTGGTGAAGACTCTCTCCAACGTGGTGGTGCATGAGGTTGCGTCGGGACCGCTGGGTGGAGTTGCGTACTTCATGACGCCCGAACTCGGATTCCGTACGCGAGCCAACGACCTCTCGCTCGCCGATGCGATCGTCGACTATGTCACCCCGCTGGCCGGCGCGCGGATGGTGATCGAAAACCGTCTCGACGAGGATTTGGCACCCGAGCTGTGGGATGGCGATGAACGAGCTCTCGATTTGATGAGTTTCGGCCGGCGACTGGCCGGCATGAATTTGCTGCCATCCGTGTTCGACATGCGGCAACTGTTGGACGAACGCGAGCTGCGACTGGCAATGAAGATCTTCGGACTCAAACAGCTCTCCTACGGCAACCTCTCGTGCCGATGCGATGCACGCGGCTTCTGGATGTCGGGGCGCGGCGTCGACAAGGGGAACATGCGTGTCATTGGTCGCGACCTGTTGTTGGTGAAAGGGTATGAACCGAGTTCGCAGACGATCCTGCTGTCGGTTCCGCCGGGAGGCGACCCGACAGCACGTGTTTCGGTCGACGCGATCGAGCACTACAAGATTTACGAGGCTCTGCCGGAGGTCGGTGCCATCGTGCATGTGCACGCGTGGGTCCCGGGCACGCCGGCAACATTGCAGAGCTGGCCATGCGGTTCGGAACAGTTGGCCGATGAAGTGCTCGGACTCGTGTTGGCAGCCGCCGATCCGACGCGCGCCATCGTCGGCCTGAAGAATCACGGGTTGACCATCACCGGGCGCAGCCTGGACGAGATCTTCGCACGCATCGAAGGGCGTTTGGTGCAAGACATTCCTGCGTTGGACTAATCAGCGACGTCGGTCGGGGGTCGGTATGACGGGACCACACGATTTCAGGACGCTGGTCGATCTGGTCGATCGATTGAAGATCGCGTCACCTACTCATCGGATGGTGTTGATCGATGCGCGCGGCGTCGAGACGGCACTGACTTGGCGCGAGTGGCACCTGAGGATTCGTCATCACGCGGCCTGGCTCGCCGCGCAAGGAATCGAGCAGGGCGACCGTGTACTGGTCTGCCCGACCAACCACCCCGATGTGCTGGCGAGTTTCTTGGCGCTGTTCTATCTCGGTGCCGTACCGATTTCTGTAAGCGGTACACAAATGGGCCAAGCGCCCGGCAGCCAGTTGCCGTTCGTGGCCGGACTCGTCGTCCAAACCGGGGCGCGCGGCGTCTTTACTCAACCCGAACTAGTCAGTGGCAACGACGTCGACGGGCTCATCCCTCCCACGCACTTGATCGACTTCGTGCCCAGTAGCTTAGCGCTTGGAGAGCCTCCGGCGATTCAACCAGCAGCTACCGTCCGCGAGGACGACCTCGCGTTCATACAGTTCAGCAGCGGGAGTACGTCGTGGCCGAAGGGTGTGAAGATCTCGCATCGAAACGTCATCAATAACATCCGACTCCTGGTGGAATCAGGTCAGCGCCGATCCGACGAGACCGTCGTCGCGTGGTTGCCGCTCTATCACGACATGGGATTGATGGGGACGTTGCTGGCGACGCTTTGGCACTGCCCAACCAATGCCGTGATCCTCAGCCCGATCCGTTTCCTGATGCGCCCGTTGAGTTGGCTCGGCGAGTTGTCACGCTACCGCGCGCGCATCACCGTCTGCCCCAACTTCGCGCTCGATCTGTGTATCGATCGGATACGCGAGGAGGATCTCGTAGAGCAGCAGATCGACCTATCGGGGCTCGAGATGTTGTTCGTGGGTGCCGAGCCGGTGCGACCCAATTCACTGCGGCGGTTCTACGAACGATTCAGTAACTATGGACTGCGCCGGAATACGCTCTATCCCGTCTACGGTCTAGCGGAGGCGACGTTGATCGTAACCTCACCGGCGCCCGACGAGCCGATCGTGACCCGCACGGTCCACGGAATCGAGGTCCCTTCCGTGGGGCGCCCGCTCGGTGATTTCGAGGTCCGTGTCGTCCGCGACGATGGGACCGACTGCGCCATCGATGAGACGGGGGAGATCTGGCTGCAGGGGGCGAGTGTCAGCGAGGGGTATCTGGATAGCGACGCAAATGTCGAGCTATTCCAGGACGGATGGCTGCGCACCGGTGATCTTGGTTCGCGCGATGCCGAGCAGCGGCTGTACATCACGGGGCGGGTCAAAGATCTGATCATCGTGAATGGCAAGAACTACTACGCCCACGACATCGTAGCCGACCTGGAGGAGTTGCCGTTCTTCGAACGTGGCAAGGTGGCGGTGTTCTCGACGGAGTGCGGCGGTCACGAACAGATGATCGTGATGACGGTGCCGGTAGGACGGATCTCGCCCGCGGTGCGGGTCAAGATTGCCGCGTTTCAAGCCTTCCTGAAGGTCGGAGGCCCGCGCGGGTGGCTCAAGGGGGTTGCCGCCGATCAGATCGAGCCGTGGGTCGACAAGCTGATCAGCTCCGACCGCGCCGACCTCACCAACGAAATCAAGCGGTATGTTCTGGCGCGGTTCGGCGTGCCCGTTCACGACGTGGTGTTCGTGCGCAAGATCCCCCGAACCACGTCCGGGAAGCTCAAACGCGACGCGTGTGAGCAGATCTATCGGGAACAGTCAACCACCCCCTCTGCCGATGAGTGATCGGCCCGGCTTCTCGGTCGCGGTCACACGGAATTGACATCGTTGCAACAGCGACTAGCATTCCGGCCCCAGACGCGCCCAGCGGTTTCTCGGGCCGGAGGCCGGGATGAACTTCTTTCAGGCGGCGATCAAGTGGATGCTGCCGAGCGAGCAACACTTCTTCGATCATACCGACGCGGCCGCTGATGCAGCACTTCGGGCCGGTCAGCTCCTGGTCGAACTCGCTCGCGTGCAGGGACGCGAGCAGCAGTTGGTGCTGGTGGAGCGGCTACGAGATGCCGAGCACGACGGCGACGAGGCGATGCGACGGATGTCGGAGGCTCTGGACAAGACCTTCGTAACGCCTATCGATCGGGAAGACCTCTACCTCTTGGCCTCCTCCGTCGAGAGCATCAGCGACTTCGTCTGCGCCACCGCCAACCACCTCACCGTACACAACCTCGAATCGTTTCCTGACGGCGCACAGGAACTCGCCGACCTGGTGGGGAAGGCGACGCAGGAGATTCACACCGCGGTGAAGCTGCTTCGCAACAACCGCGACGACGAACGAATTCGCAAGGCGGTCCGCTCGCTTCACTACATCGAACACGAGGCCGACGTGATCTTCCGGCTGCGCTTGGGTGACCTGTTCGCCAACGAAAAGGACGCGATCCAACTGATCAAGAAGAAAGAGTTCTTGGAGGGGTTGGAGAACGCGGTCGATCGCTGCCAAAGCGTGGGAAAAGTGCTCGAGAACATCGCGATCAAGCATGGTTGAGACGGCGATGCAGGTCCCGACCTTACTGGTCGTGGTGATCGTGACGGCCCTGGTGTTCGATTTCATCAACGGGTTTCACGACACGGCCAATGCAATCGCGACCGTTGTCTCGACCGGCGTGTTGCGCGCGCGCACGGCGGTACTGTTGGCTGCGGTGCTGAACGTGGCGGGAGCGTTTGCAGGGACGGCCGTCGCCACCACCGTCGGAAAGGATCTGCTCGACCCCAAGATCGTTACGCAGCATCTGGTGCTTTCGGCACTGGTGGGCGCGATCGTCTGGAACCTGATCACATGGTGGTTCGGATTGCCGTCGTCATCGTCGCACGCGCTGGTCGGCGGATTGTGCGGCGCGGCGCTCTTTGCCTCCGGTAGCGGAGCCATTCAGTCAACGGGACTGGAAAAGATCTTGATCGCGTTGATCTTCAGTCCGTTCTTCGGTTTCGCCGCCGCGTTGATCACGATGGTTGGAACATTCTGGGTCACCCGCCACGTCCGACCAGCGAGAATCAATAGCGTGTTTCGCAAACTGCAGTTGGTCTCCGCATCGCTCATGGCGTTCTCGCACGGCACCAACGACGCGCAGAAGACGATGGGCGTGATCACGATGGCGCTCGTCCAGTTCGGCGGCACGTATCAGGCTGGCGGGAAATTCCAGGTGCCGCCGTGGGTGGTACTGGCCTGCGCTGTGGCCATGGGCTTGGGAACGGCGTGCGGCGGCTGGCGGATCATTCACACCATGGGCCAGAAGATCTTCAAGTTACGCCCGATCCACGGCTTCTGTGCCGAGACCAGTGCCGCGGCGGTGCTGCAGGTGGCGGCCCATCTCGGATTGCCGACATCCACCACGCACTGCATCACGGCAGCAATCATGGGTGCCGGTGCCACGACCCGCTTGTCGGCGGTTTCTTGGGGCGTCACGCGCAACATCCTCTGGGCGTGGGTCCTGACCATCCCGATGTCCGCACTCGTGGCCGCTGTCTGCTACGCGTGCCTGTCCGCCGTGGGCCTCCGCTAGCGGGCTCTCAAACGCGCACAAGCATCTGTTTTGCCAATCGACTGTGTAACCAACCGATGCCGCGAGCCAGATGCAACGTCACGAACAGCATCATCCCGCCAAGCAGCGCGAGAGGAACGGCACCGAACCAGCCGAGATCCATCTCGAAGAACCCGAACTCGAGGTGCACGGGGAAGATCATCGCCGTGACGGGAGCCACGATCAGGCTGATCGAGAGCGCCAGCAGTGTCGTCATGAGCGTGAAGTACACGACTCCAAGCGGCAGTTGCAGCAGCATGTACGCGATCGACGACCATGTACGTGCATCACGCAACCACCAACCGATCCGCTGCCAGATCGAGCCGGTGGGGTGCGCCGTTTGCGGCCGGCGCGGCATCCGCTCGCCGAGCAACGCTTCCACCAACCGGCCCTCGACGAACGAGAGCGCTCTGACCGCCATCAGAAAACCCAACGTGATTGGAACTCCAAGAATCAGAATCGCGGTCCCGAGCGACAATGCCAATCCGAACACGGCGAACGAGAAGAAGAAAACTCCCGTGACCAGCGCCAACAGCGCGTAGAGCACGGCGCCGTAGGTGCGCGGTTCGATCGCGACTCCGAAGAAGCGCGCAATCCAGGGCCGCGATTCACGGCGCGCGCCCGCCAACGGTGCCATCACTCTCGCCACACGTGCATCGGCATCGCGATAGGCGGCAGCCACCTCCTCCGGCGCGCCGAAGCGCTCCACGATCGCAGGCAGTGCCGCAGCGCGCTGATCATCGGCGACATCCAAGAGCGCGCCGCGCAGGTGGGCCTCCGCATCGTTGAGTGCGTCCTGGATCAACGCAGCGTCGCTACCGGAGAGAGCACGACGCAACTCCTCGAGATACTGCTCGATCGTCAGCGGGTTCATCGGGTTTCTCCCTGATCGGTGACCGCCAAGCGGCCAGCCAGCACTTCGTCGACAAAGTCCCGAGTACGGGTCCAGGCGTCGGTCCAGGCCTGAAGCGACTCACGCCCCTTGTTGCTGATGGCGTAGTACCGCCGGGGCGGCCCTGACACGGATGGCTCGACCAGGCTTTCCAACAACCCTTGGGCTTCGAGGGCGCGCAGCACCGGATAGAGAGTGCCTGCCTTGATGAGCGGTTCGCGTCCATCGGTGGTCTCGAGTTGTTTGGCGAGTTGGTACCCGTAGATCGGTTGCCGGGCTCGCTCCAGAAGGGCCAAGAGCACGAGCGAGACGGTTCCAGCATTCAGTTCACGCTGTAGCTTTCGAACGCTTTCATCGCTCTCCACGAATTCCTCCCGCGTTCTAGGTAGTACGTGGGGCATAGTACTGTGAAGTTAGTAGTAGTCAAGACTTTCTATTAGATAACGGAAGATTTTCTTCCGATCGCTACAATCACCGACTGGCGATGCAGATCTTCGACACTCATCGGTTCCCGATGCCGCTGCCGGCCGGACATCGCTTTCCCGAGTCCAAATACAAGCTGCTGCACGACTTGGTGGTGAATTCATCGAGTCTAAGGGGGTCTGCCGAGCTGCAGATTCCGGCCGAAGCGTCAGCGGCTCAGCTCCAGCTGGTGCATACGGCGGATTACGTCGAGGCGGTGGCGCAAGGAACGGTCGACGCCAAATCGTGGCGCCGGGTTGGGCTCCCTTGGTCGCCCGAATTGGTGCACCGTTGCCGCCGTTCGGTGGGGGGAACCGTGGCGGCTGCCGTCGCAGCGCTCCAAGCCGGAGTCGCAGCCCATCTTGCCGGCGGCACCCACCATGCGTTTCGCGACCGAGGGGAGGGGTATTGCGTGTTCAACGATGCCGCGGTCGCGGTTCGTGTACTTCAGGCCCAGCGCCGTATCGGTCGCGCGGTCGTCATCGACGCCGATGTCCACCAAGGGAACGGAACTGCCGCGATCTTCGCCGACGACCCCACGGTCTTCACTTTCTCGATTCACGGCGCCCGCAACTATCCGTTTCGCAAGGAACGGAGCGATTTGGATGTGGTGTTGGCCGATGGGACGGGGGACGAGGGGTTCATGGCGGCGTTCCGACCAGCGCTGGAGGCCGCGCTGCAGCGGGCGCGCGCCGATCTTGCGATCTACGTCGCCGGCGCAGATCCATGGGAGGGAGATCGGTTGGGGCGATTGTCGCTCAGCGTGCAAGGCCTTCGAGAGCGCGACCGCTTCGTCTTCGAAGCGGTCCAAGCACGAGGTCTGCCGGTTGCGATCGTGATGGGGGGCGGCTACGCACCGCAGCCGATCGACACGGCAAGAATTCACCTTGCAACGATCGAATTGGCCTGCCGAATGTGGGCCCGAACCTAGATCAAGAGCACCGCGACACGAGCTGTTCGACAAAGGGGCTGCAGGATTTCTCGAACGAAGCGGAGGCTCCTATGCGCTCGGAAGCGAGATTGGCTCATCTGGCAGTGCGTTGGACGGCCCGCATCTTGGTTGCGGTGTTGGCGATCACGTTCGTCGCGATTCTCGTCGACAAAGGACTCCCGGCAGCGGCATCGATGTCCCCGAGTGTCGTGTTGCAGTCGATCGCGTTGCTCGCGATCGTCGTCGGCTTGGTGGCCGGCTGGCGCTGGGAGTTGGCAGGCGGCGCCGCGGCGCTGTTCGGAACGGCGCTGTTTTGCACGGTGGAGTGGTTCGTCACCGGTCGGTTGCCAAGTAATTTCGTGTTTCCGCTGGTGGCGTTGACCGCGGTGCTGTTACTGGTCGCGGGGTGGTGGCATCGAACTCATCCAATGACGGCAGCACCGCGGGCCCGTCTGTAGACTGCCGCGACTGCGAGGAGCTTCGATGAACGCCAAGACCGTAGTGGTCTATTCGCAACCTGGGTGACCCCCCTGCCGCACAGCGAAGGAGTTTCTTTCGCGACACGGGGTGGAGTACATCGAACGCGACGTGAGTCGCGATCGAACCGCTATCGACGAACTGATCGGGCTGGGATTCAACTCCACACCCGTGATTCTTGTCGATGGGGCGGCGGTGGTCGGATTCAACGAGAAGCAGTTGAGGACACTGTTAGGACTCGGCTGATCGGCCGCGTAGCAAGCACCACCAAATTGTTTGACAGCTTCGCCGGGCGGCGGTAACTTCCCCGCGCCATGAAGCGACCACTCGCCTGCACCATCAGCACCGGCCATCACCATCATCACCATTCGGTGGGGCCAGGTAGCGTG
>CAZAHQ010000165.1:0-6556 GCA_964484415.1 uncultured Acidobacteriota bacterium
CGATCAAACGCTGGTATTCGCGTGGGCTGACGGTCAGCAAATGATGGTTCCCAAGACGCTGCAAGAACTCGACGATGAACTCACCCCCCTGGGTTTCCGGCGAACTCATCGATCGGCGCTGGTGAACCTCAATTTCATCGCGTCAGTCCAGCCCGCGGAATCGGGGAATTTCATCCTTGAATTGAAAGACACCGCCCGCAGCCAGGTTCCGATGAGCCGGCGACGAGCGAGGGTGCTGCGACATGAGATTGGAATCTAGTTTGCGACCCGGACCGCTGAGCGATTCGATCCCAACCGCTGAAACCGTCCGACGGGACAGGAGTGGGGTCTGGGTGTTCTCTTTGCAATGTCAGCGCCGGGCGCGCCGGGAAAGGAGCAGACGATGAAACGGGTAATAGCCGTTGCTACCTGGACACTCGTCGCGATCACACCGGCCCTGGCACAAGCTCCGACCATCACGATCTCGCCTCCCCCCAAGGAGCGAAAACTCGAACTCGGATCGATGCAGATGCGCACCGGGGCCGACTTCGTGGTGGAAACGGGTGAAGTCGTGCCGGGAGATGCCTACGTTCTCGCGGCAAAACGCGGGCGGATCTCCGGTCAGATCAAAGGGGACCTTTGGCTCGCGACCCCTCAAGCCGATATCGATGGGACGGTTGATCACGATCTGAACCTGACGGCGTCCGTCGCCAAGATCACGGGTGCCGTGGGCGACGATCTGCGAGTTCTGGCCAGCATCTTCACACTCGGTGGGCAAGTCGCCGGCGATGCGATCATCGGCGCAGGAAATGTCTCGTTGGATCCACAGTCGCATATCACCGGGGCGGTCGTGGTCTATTTCGGTGGACAGGTCGATATTGCGGGCCGGATCGACGGACCGGTCCAAATCAACAAGACCGGCAGCGCCATCATTCGTGGACAGATCAACGGCGATCTCACCGTGATCTGCGATCAACTCGATATCGAGCCGGGGGCCAAGATCGCGGGAAATCTCACCTACTCGGCACGCAAGGAAGCGCACGTCGAGCCCGGGACCGTCGCTGGCACCGTGACCCGCACCGAACTCAAGGACCTGCCCGACTCCGCCGACGGCGAGAGCCCGAGTTTCAGCCCGTTCTGGTTCACCGTTGAGCATGTGTACTTCCCGATCGTTTCGCTGATCGCCGGAATTCTCATGGTGGTGTTCTTCGGTCGTTTCGTGAACGCCTCGTTGGGGCAAGCCAACACCGGCAGCGGACTCGGCATGTCATTCGGGATCGGATTCGTCGCGATCCTCGTGATGGTGATGGCAGGGATCGTCTGCTGTTTCTTGTTGCCAATGGCGCTTGCCGTCTGGTCGCTGTTGGGAGCGCTGTTCTACTTCGGCGGGCTGATTGGGAAGATGTTGGTTGGTCAATGGTTGTTGAGGCCGCTGCTGAAGCGTCAGATTCACCCGATCCTCGGCCTGCTGTTGGGAGTGTTCGTCCTGGAACTCGTGGGGTTCATTCCAGTGATCGGCGTGCTGGCGGTGATGTGCGCCATCTTCACCGGGATCGGCGCGGTGCTGATGCAACTTCGAAGTGTGCGACAGGGTGAGGAGGTCGGAGGGCTGCCCCA
The DNA here is from genome assembly GCA_964484415.1 of uncultured Acidobacteriota bacterium. Lineage (GTDB taxonomy): Bacteria > Acidobacteriota > Polarisedimenticolia > J045 > J045 > JANNUT01. Next base: position 1,597 of record CAZAHQ010000165.1, read on the forward strand.
AATCCCGTAACCTCGATGGGGCGGTCGACGGGGCCGCCCCTACAATACCCGGCCCATGCTGCAACTCGAGACCATCGGCCGCACCGTCGCCGGACAACACCTGTTTCGCGGCGTTACCTGGACGATCCATCCGGGAGAGCGCATCGGCATGGTGGGCGCCAACGGCAGCGGAAAAAGCACGCTGCTGAGAATCATCGCGGGGCGCGATGAGCCCGATGAAGGCAAGCTCCACTCGCGTACCGGGTTGCGCGTTGCGTACCTGCCTCAAGAGGTCGAAGCCGAAAACTCGGGCGAGAGTTCGGTGCTCGAGACGGTGTTGGCGGGCGCCGACGATGTGCGCCGTCTGGGGCGCGAGCTCACGGCACTCGAGGAACGAATGCACGCCACGTCGACCGCCGGTAGTTCCGCGCAGGAGCTGGCGCTGCTCAGCGAGTCCTACGGTGAGAAACGCGCCCTGTTCGAGTGGTTCGGCGGCGACGAGATGGAGACGCGTGCGCGGATCGTCTTGAGTGGACTCGGTTTTTCTCTCCAAGAAACCCAAGCCCCCTTGAAGACGTTCTCCGGGGGCTGGCGTATGCGCGCGCTGATGGGGCGGATGTTGCTCTCCGGTGCCGATCTGTTGTTGCTCGACGAACCCACCAATCACCTCGACCTGGATGCTCTCGCGTGGCTGGAAACGCAACTATCCCAATCGCCTGCGGCGGTGATCGTGGTCAGTCACGACCGCGTGTTCTTGGATCAAGTCGTCACCAAGGTGGCGCACTTGTCGCGCGAGCGATTGCGTCTGTGGCCCGGCAACTACAGCGCCTGGGTGGCGCGGCGCGCCGCCGAGCGCGACGAGCTGGCGTCGCGAGCCACCAAACTCCAGCGCGAGGAAGCGCGCCTCGAGGCGTTCGTCGAACGGTTTCGGGCCAAGGCCACGAAGGCGGCTCAAGCCCAAGATCGCGCTCGCGTGCTCGAAGGGGTGCGCGAGGAGCGCGCGCAGATCTCCTTGGAGCGCGATCGACATTTCCGGCTGCGACTCCCCGATCCGCCTCCCTGTGCTGACCCGATCGTGATGCTGGAGCAGGTCGAAAAGCGTTATGGCGAGAAGGTCGTGATTTCGGGGGTCAATCTGTCGCTGCGGCGCGGTGACCGCTTGGCGGTGATGGGCCCCAACGGCGCCGGCAAGACCACGCTGCTGCGGCTGATCGCCGGAGATATCTACCCGGAACGAGGCCGGCGGCTGCTCGGCACGGGTCTGACCCTCGGTCGTTTCGCGCAGCACCAACTCGAAGCGATGGATCCCGATCGCACCGTGATGGAGGAATCGATGCATGGTGCGCCCGGCAAAAAGCCGGAGGAGGTCCGCCGCGCACTCGGCTCGATGGGGATCGGTGACGTGCACATCGATCGACGGATCCGCTCGCTCAGCGGTGGAGAGCGCTCGCGTGTGGCGCTAGCGCGCCTGCTCTTGAACCCAGCCGCGCTCTTGCTGCTCGACGAGCCGACCAATCATCTCGACTTGCCGATGCGCGAAGCGTTGGAGCAGGGGATCGCGGCGTGGCCCGGCACGCTCTTGGTGGTCAGTCACGATCGCGCGTTTCTCGATCTCGTCACCAACGGAACATTGGCGGTCGATGGTGGTGTGGTCGAGCGAATCGCTCCCGGTTGGCAAGCGTTCCTACAATGGCGCAACGCCCGCAATCAGATCGTCGACTCGACGCCCGACACGGACGCATCGAGCGCGGAGCGCTCACGCGACTCCAAACGCGCAAGAGCCGAAGCGATTCAGGAACGATCGCGCCGGCTCAAGCCGCTCAAGCAGGAACTCATCGAGTTGGAGCAAAGGATTCACGCCGACGAAGAGCGACTGCGCGCGATCGACGATCTGTTCGCCGACCCCGCCGTGGCCGCCGACGGGGAACGGATGCGCTCCCTGGTGCGAGAGCGCGATCAGATTTCCGCTGCGATGCCTGCCTCGTATTCGCGATGGGAAGCGTTGTCGCTCGCCATCGAGGAACTCTCGTAGCCGTTGCGGGTCGAGCTACATCTGGACCTCGACCGGCACGCCGGGACGCGAAACCGCCGTCGCCTGCCAACTTCGGCCGTCGGTGCTGTCGACTCGCAACGACCAATTCCCAGGCGGCAACGCATCGATCGACGCGTTGCCGTCCTGTACCCGCCATTGATCCTGAAGCGCACCCCATGGCCGCAGGGTGCGATAGCGGCGTCCGTCACTGCCGGTGATCGTGAGGCTGGCCTGTGATCCAGCTTGAGCCAGATCCTTGACGCGCACGCGCAGTGAGGTTGCGGAAGGAACGGTGACGGTGAACGGACCTCCCGGAGCATTGATTCCGAAGGCGCTGGTCGAGCCGCCACCTGCGGTGACCAGAACTTCCCACGTTCCCGGCGGGACTGTCGAAACACGCACGCGACCGTTTTCGCCCGTTGGGTAGTTCCCCGACAGCGTGACGCGCCCAGTCGCATCGAGGACCGCGACACGCACGTCCTCTGGAATCGCTCCCGACGACAGGCGCACATCGAATGTGATCCCTTCCGTCGGATCGAGCTTGATCTCGAGATTCTCCCCGCCGCGCCCCGATTGCAACGTCACGAGCTGCTCGCGTGCCGCGTATCCTTTGCTCTTGATCTGCAAGCGATAGGTGTCGTCACCGACGTTGCGCAAGATGAACCGACCCGACGAATCGCTGGTCGCTCCGCGATCCCCCATCCAAAAGCGCGGCCCTTGCTGTTCCGCCTGCGCTTCGAGCGTGACCGAGGCGCCGACGATCGGTTGATTGTTCTGCGCATCGAGCAGAACGCCGCTGACTGTTGCGGCCGGCAGATCGATCGAGATCTCGCGGTCGCTGCTCAGATCGAGCGTCTCGGTGTGCGTCGCGCCGTTCCAGGTCAGATCCAACCGATAGCGCGCCGGTTCGAGTGCCTCGATGCGGAACTTTCCCTCGTGATCGGTGCGACCCCAACCGTTGCCGTCAGCATCCAAATTGACCACGGCAACAACCGCCCCTTCGGCCGGGGTCTGGCCTTGCATCACGCTCCCCGACAACGCGATCCCTTGACCAAACGAAAGATCAAGTCGCACCTCGGGCGCGCCCTGCGGCAACGTCACCGTGCCGGTCGCGCGCCGCCCGCTGGTGCCCCAGCGAGCCTCGACGGTGTAGTCACCCGGTGCGAGATTTTCGATTCGGTAGTTCCCCTTGAAGTCGGGCCGCACACCGTTCCATCCCGCTCGATCGGCGCGCACCTCGACCTCACCGAACTGTTTTGGATCCAGGCCGAGGATCGTGCCGGAGATCGCACCACCCTGAGCCAGTTTGATCAGCAGTCCAGCTACCGGAGCGGCTTCGACTCGCACCGGGACCTCATCGTCGAGCGGCGCAAATCCGGCACGCGACGCGTTGAGGCTGTAGTCACCAGGAGCAATCCCTGTGAGGCGGAACGATCCGTCGGAACCACTCTGCGCTTGAGGTCCGCCGAAGAACCGGCCCGGCGCGTCTAGTCTTACGAGCGCTCCCACGATCGCGGCGCCGTTCTGATCGACGACTCGCCCACTCACATCGAGTCCGCCGCTGAAAGTCAGGTCCAGGCGATTCAAGCCTGGCTTCAGCTCGACGCTCTTGACCGTTCGCGGGTAGCTGTCGGAGGTTGCTTCGATCGAGAGCGTTCCGGGAATCAGGCTCTCGAGTCGATAGCGTCCATCGCCGTCGGTGGGCGATCGCTCGGACATGCCGCGCACCATCATTCGTTCGCCACCCTCCTCAACCGCACCGACCTCCGCACCAGCGACCGGTTGCCCGTCGGAGGACAACACCCGCCCTTCGAGTGTGGCGCCCGCCTCGAGCACGAACGCAACGTCAGTGATGTCCTTGCCCGACGGAACCTCGACACTCGGCATCGACTTCTTTTGCATCCCCGGGGCCGATGCTTCCAACGCGATCGTGCCGGGATCGACCGCATCGAACAGGAACTTCCCCTCTGCGTCGGAGCTTTCGTCGTTGCGCATTTGGAACTGCATGCTGCGCCCGCCGAACCCTTCGCTGCGCGTGCGCTGCAAGCCGATCGTGGCTCCGACGATCGGCTTTCCCTCGAGATCGACCACACGACCGCTCACCTTGGACGAGGCGTCGAGTGTGATCGTGAGTGGGTTAGGCGGTGGCACCTGAACACCGCGCGCTCCCGACGCTACGTACCCCTCTCGCGACACGCTCAGATCGATGGTCTCGCCGCGTCGACGATCCTCGAGCGCGAACCAACCGTCGGGGCCGGTACGTGCATCAGGTTCGGCGCCGCGTTGGAATCGCATGCGCATCGCGGCGATCGGATCGGCGGGCGCAATGCGCACCTCCACGGCGTCGACCGGCGCGCCACTTTTGTCGAGCACTTGGCCCTGGATCGTTTCACCCGGCTCGAGTGCAATGCGGCCTGCATCGTACCGAGGCTGTTTGTCGTTCAGATCGATCCCCGGGAGTTTGGTGCTGGCAAACCCACGCCGCGCGGCGCTGAGATCGTATCGTCCCGCGGAGAGGTCTGTGATCGAAAACTTTCCATCGCTATCGCTGATGGCGCTGGGGTCGGCGACGTTCCCCTCCTGCGCACCTGCCACGATCACCATCACGCGTCCCTGCCGATCGGCCGGCGCGAGACGCACACTGACGACGGCGCTGGGGACCGGTTTTCCATCGCTGTCGACCACCACCCCCTCGATCGTCAGTCCTGGTCGCAACGTGAGCGTGACACCTGTTTTGGTTTGCCGGCGTTGCAGTGCCACCAACTCTTGGGTTGCGGCGGCGAAACCGACCGCCTTGGCTGAGAGCTCATAGCTGTTTTCCGGATCGAGGCGCGTCAACTTGAAAGCGCCGCGAGCGTTGGTGCGTGTCTCCGGCAAGCTGCGCTGAGCGCGCCAGAAGCCGCGCCGCATCATGCGCGGTCCCTGCGGTGTCATCGTGACCGCCACACG
>CAZAHQ010000165.1:6656-8170 GCA_964484415.1 uncultured Acidobacteriota bacterium
AGAAGCCGCGCCGCATCATGCGCGGTCCCTGCGGTGTCATCGTGACCGCCACACGCGCGCCGGCGATCGGCGTCCCACGTTCATCGGTGACGACGCCGGCCACGGCTGCCGCGGGGCTCAGCGCAATCGTCACCGAAGGATTGATGCTCTCCACCGCGAGTTCTTGGCTTGCATCCAAGTAACCGGTGGCCGCCACCAACAGATCGGTCTCGAGGCCGCGCTTGGGCATCGAGATCGAAAACGATCCGTCGCTGCCGCTGCGCACCGATTGCCAACGCCTTGCGCGAGGACCGATCAACGCGCCGATCACCGGTCGGCGCGTTTCGACATCGATCACACGGCCGCTCACGGTGACGATTGCCGGGAAAGAGATGCGTGCGGGCGTTACCGGTGGCGCCGCTGGCGCGTGCAATGTCTGCTCGACGACACGACCGTCGGCGCTCACCGATACCGAATTCAAGTCTGTGCCGGGGGCCATCGTTACGACGACCTTCCCCGCCACATCGCTCACGCCTGCAACCACCGGAGGCTCGCCTGTCGCGACGATCACATCTCCGAGCGGTTTGCCGTCAGCGTTAGATATCTCCAGCGGGACTGCGGTCCCTTTGGCAAGCGTCAGCGCAAGTTTGGTGGCGCGCACCGACTTGGATGAGGCCGGCACAAACCCCGCAAGGCCCGCGTTGACGTTGAGTTTTTCGTTGGAGCCCCGAGGCAGGCGCGCCGTCCCGTCAGCCGCGGTGCGGGCGAAGCGCCATTCCGGCGGCGACCAATCGGCGGCGCCGAAACGCGGGCCGCGCTGATCGAAGACACCGCGTACCAGCGCTGCGGCAGCGGGTGTACCGTCGGGCATCGCAACGCGCACGAGCAGGCCTTCATCAGCTACCAATGCGGCATCGGAGAGGGTCGTTTCCTCGAGCAGCACGAGCGGCGCACTCTCCAGCGGCACGAAACCCGATGCATCGACCCGCACCCGCCAAACCCCGGCGTTCGGCGCGATCAGTCGGAACGAACCTTGGGTATCGCTCTCGGCGCGAGCCGCGGGCGGCACCGCCGGACCCCCGGAGAGTGCGAGTTTTCCAATCGCGTGCGGCGCGGTCAGTGATTGCAGCGTGATCTGCGCCCCAGCCATCGGCGTGCCGGACTTGTCCACCACACGACCGGAGATCGGAAGTTCCAAGGCCAAGACCGGTTCGAACGTGATGGCCGCGACGATCGCGGTCAAAGCAAGCAGCGTGGGACGCATCGGGATCTCCTGCGGTTCGATGACGAGTTCCGTTCGGGTCAACGCTCGGCGGACGTACCGGTTCCCAGTCACCCGATCAATCGTTCCGATGGTATGACGATCCTCCGACCGGTGGGTTGAACGAAAAACAACCGCCTCGGTCGCGGAGCCGGCCGCACTCCAGCGACGCGGTTGCTCTAGGACTCAGTTGCAAGCCGTGTTAAGTCGAGCCGTGCCGGATGAACTGGTCCCGAATCCGCCGTCGCCACAACTGTTCTTGGCCCGCGCCAAG
>CAZAHQ010000166.1:0-8161 GCA_964484415.1 uncultured Acidobacteriota bacterium
GAACGGGAGGTTCTTGTTCGTGAGGTGATGCGACATCCTTCCACGCCGGAGGGGCTGGATGCTCGAGCGCTCGTGGAGTTGAACGACGCCGCGATCACCCGTGCAACCAACGCCTTGATGATTTCCCGTGGTCTCCCGCCCTGATCTTGCCGACAACAACCGGGGCAGCACGAGTCGCCGAGTGGATGGGGCGGTGTTGTTCCGGCATCGCTGCAGTCATGACCCGAACCGCTTCCGTAAGACCAGCACCTGCGCGACCTCACCTTCGAACGGATCGCCGCGCCAGCGGTTACCGGGCACGTGTGCAGCAAGGATCCGTGCGCGCGCCTCAGTCCACACCGTAACTGCCAATCACACCGACGCCCGGAACACTGACATAACCTGCCGAGCCATCGCTGGTGTAGTTGCCCGAGCTGAAGCGGGTGTTCCAGCCGTTGTCGCCGCCGCGTTGACCACTGTAGTTGCCCCGCTGCTGCACGAGCTGATACAGATTTCCGAGGGGAACGTCGTACCCTTCGTAACCCACGTTCCCTTGTGAGTCGAACCAGTAACGACCGGGCATGACCGTAGTGCCGATCAACTGCGCCCAGGTGTAGACCTCGGCAAGCGGCAGGTGTCGTCCATTGATGAACACGTTGGTATTACCGGCGGAGCAGTTGGGATCGAGCGAGCCGAAAGACTGCCCGGCATGCATGAACGACACCGCGGGCCCACCTTGCTGTCCAAACAATCCGCTGCGACTGTCGTACCACCACGACCCAGCACCTGGGTAGCTGCCGTAGCGCGATCGGAACTCTTCGAGTTGCTGTGCGGTCAGCGTCTGACCATTCACCACAACGTGGGGAAGCGTTGCACTCTGCGGTATTGGTGGCAGGGCAGGGGGGAGGTTAGTCATCTCGGCACTCGGCGCCTGTTAGTGCGCGGTTAAGGGTTGGAAGGGTTGCTGCATCCGGCGAGCAGAAGGGTAGCGCCGAGCAGCAGTGGAAGGAACAGATTGCGGTCACTCATCGTCGGCTCCTCGCAGCCAGTATGGGCCGTCTTCATAACGATAAGACGATGCCGATGCCTTGAATCCCCACGGTTGGCAATGAGAGTGCCGAACGACGAGATCGCCCGTGTAGATACCGACAGGCCGACGCAGCAGGAAAACCCTGCGCGTGCTTCACCGCGGAGCGCCGCCTGAGGAAGTTTCCTGACCGGTCGCGCTGCCGGTTCTTGTCGAAGTGGAAGGCCAATCATCAACTACCCGGACTTCGACTCAAACCAGCCTGTCGCGACTTTACAACCGCACGAGGAAATCATGATGCTCTCGACATTGTTTCTGCTCAGCCTCCCACTGAACTTCGCGGCCGTTCTCCCCACGAACAACACAGCCGCCTCGCCAGCGGTTCCGCCCAGGATCGCGGACACCCTGCCGCGGCGCGGCGCGCTCGGCATCCCTTTCACTCCAGTGCCTGCAGATCTGAACGCAGCGAACAATCTGAAACCAGGCGAAGGACTTCTTGCACTGAAACCACTGCCCGGCCTCACCGCCGAGAAGGCTGGGATTCAAGCCGGGGACATTCTGGTTGCACTGAACGACAAGCCGGTGGGTCCCTCCACGATCAGCACCACGCTGTTGGAATTTCGCGCCGGGAACGAACTCACGTTCAAGGTGATTCGCGACGGCAAGCCGTTGGTACTCAAAGCGGCGCTGAGCGAGAAACCGAGGGACCCCGGCAACAGCAACTACGAAGTGATCTACAGCCAGGTGTTGTCGAACGGCAATCGAATCCGGACGATCATCACCAAACCCAAAAAGCCTGGCCTCCATCCGGCGCTGTTCTTCATTCAGGGCTTCTCACCTATTTCGTATGACTACACCTTAGAAGGAGCCAAGGGTGATGTCTCGACGATCGACGGACCGCTCTTATTCGAGTTTGCCAATACCGACTTCGTAACGATGCGTGTCGAGAAGCCGGGGGTGGGCGACAGTGAAGGCGGGCCGTTCGCGGATCTTGACTACACCACCGAACTCGACATCTATCGGCAAGCGTTGGCGCAGCTCAAGTCGACGCCAGGCGTGGACATCAACTGGGTATTCATCTTCGGGCACAGCATGGGCGGTGCATTCGGACCCATGATCGCCAACGAGAGCCCCGTCAAAGGGATCGCTGTTTACGGCACGGCGGCGCGCACTTGGTATGAGTACCTGCTCGACACCATTCGTTACCAGGGCTTGGTTGCGGGCGCCACGTTCGAAGATGCCGACGCTTCCGTGCGCCAGGGATCGCGATTGATGGCGTTGGTGTTCCTGGAGAATCAGTCGGTCGAGCAGATAAAGCAGTCTCACCCCGAGCTTTCGGCACTGGCAGACGCTTACTTTCCTGGTGGCCTGTTCAGCGGGAAGACACTCGAGTTTTGGCGGCAACTGAATCAAACCAACTTTGCGTCGTACTGGGCCAAGTGCAATGCGCACGTACTCGCTGTGCGCGGCAGTAGCGACTTCGTCACGTACGACGCCGATCACAAGCTCATCGCCGACATTGTGAACAGAGCGAATCCAGGTTGGGGGAAGTTCGCGACCGCGCCCAACTCGGATCACCTGTTTCACGACTTCGCTTCCGAGCCGGAGAGCATGAAGAACTTCCAGCACGGCACGTTCAATCACTCCTTCACCACGATGCTGAAGGATTGGATTGCGGAGGTCCTCGCCGCGCAATCCTGAAGCGGCGTGGATGGTGTCGTGAGGGGAACGCTCACGAACTCGCGGCACTGACTGGGTCGCCGCGGGCGCTTGGTGGAACTAAGGGCAATTAGGCGGCTGCCTGCACCTTACGATGGATGGGTGTTTACGGGCCGAGGAGGTGCTGGGATTTCGACCTCGGAGAGTCCTCCCGGTTGTTGCGGCATGAGGGAGTGAGAGCGCGGTGAAGCACTGTTGGCCGGAGCGACCGTCCCCTCGATGGCCTGGCTACTGCGGTAGAAGGGAGAGGAAACCGTCGACAGCGTCGAGCATCTCCTGCCGTGACAAAGCCGCGTACCGAGCAACTACAGTTTCAGGAGTTGCGTTCAGATGCGATCGGGAGCGCTCAGAGTCGTTGGGCGATCAGGAACTCGACTATCTGGACCAGAATCCGTCGCTGAGTTTGCTCTTTGTCGTGACGCCGGAGGGGCTCCTTGCGTTGAGACAGCGCGGCGCGCTGACGAGAATTACGTACAACTGACTGATGCAGGCCGATCGGTCACAAGGCGTGCGTTGGGCCAAACAGCGTACGCCGCAAGCCATTGCGCCGTCGTTAGACTGCGATCCGAATCCGCCGGTACCGGACTGACAGTTCTCGCTACAACCGGTGCGGACAGGCGTGCCAACGTTGGTCCGATCAAGACGGATGATGCCCGGCGATACCGTGTGTCGGCTCATCAGCCTGGTCTCATTGGAGTCGAAATCTGTCTGCCGCGAGTGATGTGGGCGCAGCTTGATCGGCGTGCATTGGAGGTAACTCCGGTCGGCGTCGAGAGGAATTCACGTGTTCGAGGCCGCGCTGTACGCAAACCACCAGGCGCAAGGTCTGCAAATCATTGGAATCAGCGACGACGCGCAGCAAGCCGATCATTCTCGCGAGTTCGTTGCCGCACACTAACTAGCGTGGCCAAAGTTGCTGGTCGACCGACTCGACGATCCGCGAATCTGCGATCTTCACGTAACGTACATTCCATCGAGTTTTCTGGTCGATCGCGCCAGCAAGGTTCAGCCACCCATCGGCCAGTTCTGACTTCCAGGCCCGCGTGGATTCGATGTTCGCCGGCAAGCACAAGCGTACCTCGAGCACGACACACCTCCGAGATGAAGAACATCCACTGTGATAGCCGTGCACGTGAGAGGCTGGGGTCACGAGCCGGCGCGCGGCCTCGCCCACGCTCTTCCGGCGGCGCGTCATCAGTGTTGCGCTAGGTGGTTTTGAGCAGACTCTCCGAGTTCACGCCGTGCCGGTGCAGCATCGTGTGCCAGTCTGCCACGTTGATCGATCCATCAGCGAGGCGCTGCACGATCTCTGAAGGCACCCACGTGATCTCCCCTTTTCGTGCGCACGCTGGCGCGCCGGGCACTGATTCGAGGAGCCAACCATCTCGCTGGAGTGCCAGCAGCAAACCGATACCTGCGACCCAGCGCACGAACCGTACGCGTTTCTCGAGTTCCTCACCGACATTGCCGAATTGCGGCAGGTTTACTTCTAGCGCCGCACTCTCGGCCACGATCGCCGGCAGGTCGGCGACGGTCGCATCGCCCAGCACGAAGGCGTTCCTCATGAGCTCGTTCCGCCACAACGGCAGCAGAACGGTTGTCGTTACTTCGTTCCATTCCACGCGACGCAACTTCTCAACCTCGGCGGTATCGACAATGAAACCGAGCCAGCGTTGCTCCAACTCGGTGACATTGGAGAGCAGTGAGATCGCGTCGGGCTCGTCCATGGCGACCGGTTCGGATGGAAGGCCTTTCACCGCTGCGATACGATCGACCAACGCCGGGTGCGTGTCGTAGGGATCGGTCGTCCCCTCGCGAAGCTCCCGCTCGAGCACGCTCGACATCGCTCGTACGGTCCTTTGATCACGCACGAACTGTCCAAACCCATCGGCGATCGGTGCGATGAAGCCCGCTTCTAGTAGGGGTTGCAACTCCTGTTGCCAGTACAAGTCATACGCCATCTTCACACCTCGCAGCTTCTCCAGGCCGGCCACCAAGGGTTGGGACCCCACAACACGCGCGGCGAGTGCGTCGGCACTGAACTCCTGGCGACGCGACACGGCATGCGACACGCGCAGAAAGAGCTTCGCGTACCATAGAAAGGGCGCTTGCAGCAGAGATCCCGAGAGGTTGGACAAGGTCCGGCCAATCGCGCTACGCGTTTTGTAGACCCAAGGTCCGAGTGCTGTGTCGCCACCGTGATAGTGACCAAACTCATGCGCGAGCACCGCGCGAAATTCCGAAAGCGTCAGCGCCTGCATTAGTGGGAGTCCGAGACCCATCACTCGCCGGCTGAAGAACCCCATCAACCCGCCGCGTTGCGCAACCCACGCGTTGACATCGCCTATCAGGTAGACCTCGCGCGGCATCGTCTGGCGGCAGGCCTGCGCAACCGATTCGAGTTGCGCGAACAACTTGGGGTGAACCTGTCGGTCCAGCAGCGGGCCAGGTGGTGAGAACCGATCAACACGCGGGGCCACCGACCAGAGAATCGAGCCCGCACCGGCCAAACAAAGCAACGCGAACTTGGGGTGGATCCGGTGTCCGTAGACGAGTTCTGCATACGGTAGATACAACAAACCGCCGGCGATGGAGCAGGCGAGCAGGTAGAAGCCGATCATCAACAGCAACGCGAGCAACGCTCGCCCCGCAACAGAACTCGAAGGCATCATCTGGATTCCCTCCCACACCGGACAGCCTCGGGAATCCTACGGCAATCTGTGCACCGTTGGGGCACGCAGCAGATCAAGGCCCGCGCGCGACGGACAACTCCGGTCGGCAACGGTCGCGCGCTTATCAATAGTCAATAGCGCCGGGGTGCCCCCACACGCGAGAGTCCAGCCGTAGGCCTCGAGTTATCCGATCACGAGTGGCCTGCTGGTGGTGCGCGCACCGTGGGAAGACGATATTCGCCCCTGGTCAACCACGGCTCTGGACGGGGTTTGTGGTGGGGGACCGGAGTTAGACATGACGGCGTCGAATCCCTTGGGGATCGCAGGTATCGGCTTCATCGAGTTCGCCAGCCCTACCCCTGCGAGACTTGCGACACTGTGGCGCGAGTTTGGATTTTCGCGCACGCACGAACATCGTCATTACAGCATCGAACTCTGGCGCCAGAACGACCTCACGTTCCTGGTCAACGAGCAGCGTGGCTCGTTCGCCGAGCAGTATGCGCAGCAGCATGGACCCTCGATCCCCTCGATGGGTTGGCTTTGCGATGACCCCGAGCGTGCCTCGCGCGTTGCCGTTCGACATGGAGCGCGGCCCTACGAGTACGAGACGCCGTTCGGAGCGCCCGCCGTTTACGGTGTTGGCGGGTCGCTGATTCACTTCATCGAGGCGAGCCTCTGGCAGGAGAGCTTCGTTTCGTTGAAACAGCCGGAGATCGTGGCGCAGAAGGGAATTACCCGCATCGATCACCTCACCAACCAGGTGATGCAGGGCACGCTCTCGACCTGGGTCGATTTCTACAAGCAGATCTTCGGCTTCACCGAGGTGCGCAGCTTCGATCATCGCCTCAAGCGGGGCGTCGATCACTCGTACGCCCTACGCTCCCCGGAGGGGTCGTTCTGCATTCTGATCAACGAAGCAGACGATCATCGGCCGCAGAGCGAGGAGTTTCTGCACGCTCATAAGGGAGCCGGGATTCAACACCTGGCGCTACTCACGAACGATCTGCTGGCCTGCCTCGATTCGCTGCGCGGCACATCGATAAAGACAGTGACTGCCGATGACGCCTACTACGCCGACGCGTTCGAGCGCGTACCGCAGGCCCGGCGAGACAGCGAGCGGATCAAGGCGCACGGTGTCTTGGTCGACGGTGACGAACACGAGTACTTCATGCAGGTCTTCACGGCACCCATCATCGGCCCGATCGTCATCGAGTTGATTCAACGCAAGCACCTCGTCTCGCTGAGCGAGGAAGAGCTTGGCGCGATGCTCCGTGCGGCGGAGTTGGACCCACACCGCCACGGTTTCTACTGAGTCACTTGATGGGGCTACGACCGAGGGCCTCGCCTCGTGTCGTGGGCTAGAACGGCAGCGCGCGCCACTCGAGCAATTCGACTTCGGCGGCCAATCCCTTTGGTTCCGGCGCATGCTCGGCACACAGGTCGGTGCTGAGGTACTTCTTGATGCAGTCGGCAAACACGGTGGCAACTACTGAGCCTTCGCCCTGTGTCAGCGCCAGCTTCAGCGCGCCGAGGAAATTGGCGCCGGAACTGATTCCCAAACCGAGCCCGAGTTCGAAGGCCAAGCGGTGCGTCATCGCGATTGCGTCGCCGTCATCGACATCGACGATTTCATCGAGTGCCGACAGATCCAGCAGCCTCGGGATGAACTCATCGCTGATCCCCTGAATCCGGTGAGATCCAACCCGATGTCCGGTTCGCAATGTCGGCGAGTTGCTGGGCTCGAGCGGATGGACCGTGCAGCGAGGGACGCGCGTGCGCAGCGCCTCGGCTGCGCCCATCACCGTGCCGCCTGTGCCGACGCCGGCCACGAACGCTGTCGGCGAAGAGTCGATGCGGCTCATTTGCGTCAGCAACTCGGCCACGGTGCCGTCGCGATGCGCCCGTGCATTGGCGGCGTTTTCGAACTGGCGCGGGAGGAACGTGCCAGGAGTTTCGGCTGCATACGCTTCAGCCATGGCGATGCTGCCGACGAATCCGCCTTGCTCCTTGGAGACGAGTACGATCTCACCACCGTAGCTGCGGATCAGTTGTTTGCGCTCGCAGCTCATCCAATCGGGCATGAAGATCTTTACGGGATGGCCGAGTGCTCGACCCAAAGCGACGAACGCGATTCCAGTATTTCCCGACGTCGCCTCGACAATGGTATCGCCGGGATGGAGCGACCCGTCGGCGTACGCCTCTTGAAGAATGCGTAGCGCCATCCGGTCCTTGATGCTGCCGGTGAAGTTGAGCGATTCGTGCTTGGCGAAGATCGACAGTTCGCGACCGCGCACCCGGCAAGAAATCTCGAGCAGCGGGGTGCTGCCAACAAGGGCTTCTAGGTCGCGGAGGCGCGCAGCGTGGGCACGGGAATGGGTCGCTGAGAGAGGATGTGCACACACGTTGCGGAGGCCTCCGCGTTGCCTGGGCTAAAGGTGCACCTGAAGCCCCTATCTGCGCTGTGACCTAGATCAAGAGTCGGCTGAATTCGGAGCCTTTCGACCCCTGGTTCTTCGACAAACTCGCATCGAGGCACAGTGAGCGGCCAAACCCGTAGCCTGTCGTCCGACCCCGCCCAGTGACAACGCCACCTGCAGTTCCGGCGGCATGCTCACCGGTTGCTTCGTCTTGGTTGCCTGGTCGAGAGCGATCGACGAGGAACACGATCGTGCCCTCGATGGCGGGCTGCGCCGCGAGCTGTTGCAGATCTTTCAGGAGTCGATCAACAAAGCGGTCAAGCATAGCGAGTGTTCGAGTGTCACCG
>CAZAHQ010000167.1:0-8157 GCA_964484415.1 uncultured Acidobacteriota bacterium
CGATGTCGCGATAGATCGTGCGCACCGAAACCTCGAACTCCTCGGCCAACGCCTCGGCGGTCAGTCGACCGCGAAGCTGCAAGAGAATCAGAATCGATAGCAGGCGGCTGGCGCGCACAAAGCGATCTTAGCCGATCAATCCTGACGGAAGGTGTCAGGTGTCGGGTCGTATCTTCGGCAGTCTTGAATCCCCAGTCCCCAGGAGGAGCGTGCCGATGAGTAGCGATCCTGTAGAGATGCAGCGCAGGAGATTTCTTCAGTCCGCGGCCGGTTTGGCGATTGGCCAGATCGTGCTCGACGCAGCGAGTACATTCGCGAACGAACCGAACCAACTCCCCAGCAAGGAGACCAACGCCGTGGGCGCGACCGTCGGGAAAACACCAGGTAAACCCGGAGATTTCAACTTTCTCGCAGGCTCGTGGAAGATCAATCATCGCCAACTCAAGAAGTCCGGCACCGATGACTGGGATCAGTTCCAGGGCGAAGCGACCTGCTGGACGATCCTCGGCGGCGTTGGAAGCATCGAGGAGCTGCGCATTCCCGCGCGCAAGTTCAGCGGCCTCGGTCTTCGGCTGCTCGATGTGGACAACAAGGTCTGGTACGACTACTGGGTCAACGCTCGCAGCGGCGTGTTGACGCCGCCCGGTATGCCTGGGTCGTTCGAGAACGGCGCAGGCATCTTCATCGCCGATGATGTCGATGGCGACACGCCGATCAAGGTGCGCGGCGTTTGGGACCGCATTACGCCGACGTCGTGCCGTTGGCACCAAGCGATTTCACGCGATGGCGGGAAGTTGTGGGAAGAGAACTGGTTCATGGATTGGGCCCGCGTTTGAACGGAGCGGGCTGATGGCAACGAGTTGATGTAGCGCCGCGGGCCCGCAGGCCGTTGACAGCGAGTGTGTTCGAGGTGAAGCTGCTGCGTCCTTGCAGTCGCGTTGTGAAGCATTCCGCGATCACTCGAACCGGACTGTGGCCTGCACATGTTCAGCGAGTCGGCAGAGTTCTACGACCAGATCTACTCGAGCTTCAAGGACTATGCGCGGGAAGCTCGCGATATCGCTGCGTTGCTGCGCACGACTCATCCCACATGTCGCACGATCCTGGACGTTGCGTGCGGCACCGGGGAGCACGCCCGGCTCCTGGCCGAGCATCATCAGTTCGCGGTCGATGGCCTCGACCTCGATCCGGCATTCGTTCGCCTGGCACGCAGCAAGAATCCGGCCGGGCGCTTTCATCAAGCGAACATGATCGACTTTCACCTTGGCGAGACGTACGACGCCGTCTTGTGCCTCTTCAGTTCCATCGGCTATGCCCAGACGCTTGCCAACGTCCGTCGCGCGCTCACGTGCTTTCGCGATCATTTAGCGGGCGATGGTGTCGTCGTGGTGGAGCCTTGGTTTGAGCCCGGCGTATTGGACCCGACGCGCATCCACACGACTACAATCGAGGCGCAGGACCTTCGAGTGGTTCGAGTAGGCCGCACTGAGGCGGACGGTCGATCGTCTCGGATACTGTTCGACTACGAGATTCAAGAGCACGGCGCGATTCGTCATGCGCGCGAGGTGCATGAGCTTGGCTTGTTCACGACAGCGGAGATGCTGGAGTGCTTCGAGTCCGCAGGGTTGGCAGCAACGCACGAAACACCGGGGTTGTCGGGACGCGGGATTTTCATCGCGAGAGCGACGTCCAGGTGACTTGTTCTTGACCATTGTGGGCGGCGCACGAAGCGAAGGAAATTGCTACAGTTCTCGCTGCGATAGCAAGCGGGTGAGACGGCGATGATCTGAGCTTCCGCTGCAACTTGCCAAGCGTCTTCTCTGAGTTGTGCACCTCCTATAGCGCGGTTCGATCACGGGGATTCTTCTCTCACATTGCGCATGCCGGAGAACGCGAAGTCGAGGAGATGCTTGATCGAATCCGAGAGAGTCCGGACCGTCCGCTCGCGCCCTCGTGGCCGCCCCCTCCGCTTGCGTGGGACTTCCAAGGTCGAAGAGCGAGGCCGCTCAGAGCTGCTGCACCCTCCGCGACTACTGAGCGAGAGTCCTCTCAGGGAGGGAATGCAACTTCTTCTTGATGTAGTCGTAGCTGTCGGGCCTGGCGCCAAGCAACACGTCAATCACCCTTCCACCTTTCACAACAATCTTCGTCGGGAAGCCTTTGATCGCGAGGCGGTCGACCCAGTTTTCCGTGTCGAACACAACGCGCCCTCCGGCTGCGCGCGGCGGAAGCGTACGATCACTGTCAGCGGATGGGTCCTGATGGAGGGCGAGGACAATCTCTGCATCACGGGAGCCTGCGAGCTCGTTCTGAAGTCGAATCAGTTCGGGAAGCTCCTTGATGCAGGGTTGGCAGTGAATCGTCCAGAAATCAACGACGTAAGTCTTCTGAGCGTCGTCAAGGCGAACTGGCGTCCCATCCATGCCTGTGAACTGCATCGTCCCGATGAGCTCGCCTCTCAACTCTCGGACGGGTCCTGGGCGATTCATGGCTGCTGCTAGCTGGAACCATGTGTTCTGAACGCCGCCCACGAGCTCATACGTGATAGAAACTATGATCGCGAAGAGAACGAGAGCTTGAGTGACGTTGTGTTTTCGGTAGTAGTTTGTTGAGCGGACGCAACCCCATACCGCCAGGCCGATAAGAACCGGCAGGTGGAGCAGACTCGAATTTCGGCCAGCTAGGTTCGCAGCTTGACCGACCTCACGTGCCGGAGGCGCAGCAATCACGACGACCAGCGAGAAGATCAGTGCAGCAACTGCTAGTAGCGTGACGGGCCAGACAACGCCCCGGGCGACAAGGACTGCCAGAGCGACGACAGACAAACACGTTACTCCAATGGTGAGTCTCCCGAGAAAACCACTGCCGACATCCATAAGCCACAATGTCAGCGCGGCATTCAAGGCGGAGGTCACAAGATACGCCGTGAGGACCCACCGCGTGGTCCGCTCGTAGTGGGGCTCGGCGACCAGTTGCATGACACCGGCGTTGTTGACCATTTCTTGCCCTCCACCCGCGCTCGGCTCCGTTCAGGGTCTGATTCACACCCGCCCGTCGTTTCAACCACGCGCCTTGAAGCGTGCTTTTCTCAGCGATGCGAGCCAAAAGGGATTCGCCGCAGCGCGTCCCTGGCAACAGTCGTGTGCACCCCAGCAACGGGCGAAGTCTAGAGACGCTCCAAGTCGCATCGCGAGTGAGTTAGATCAAGACACGGCCCCATTGGCAAGGCTCAGCCCGCCAGGCCGGAGGCGATTGAGATCGCTCAGTGAATGCGACACGCGGGTGTCTCGAAATTGTTGGCAGCTTCCGATGACTCCTCCCAACTCCGCGGAATGCTACGAGATTCCGGGAACGGCGTGGAGAATGCCATTCAGAGCAAGATCATGTCGCAAAGCTCGTCGAGCCCCGCGAACATACCCGGCCCCAAGTCATGTAACCGCTCGATGCGCGTTCCGACCGGCTCCCACGTTTGCACCTCGATCGGCTCGAACGGCAGCGACTTACGAAAGTACATCGTGTACGCGTAGCGTCGTACCAGATCGCGATCGGGGTGGAATAGCTCCGTGCCGTCCGCCAATCGCGCGAGCGTGTCGAAGTACTCGGTGCGCGACGATGGCGACAGCACGATTCCGGGCTTGTCGTAATGCACCTGAGCGCCGGTGGTCATGACTGTCTTGCCTTGCAGCGCCATCTCCAACCCGACGGTCGATGTGTTGACCAGTCCGATGTCAATCAGCCGGTAGAGCACGAAGGGGCTGATCGGATCATCCGGTGCAATCAGCCGCACGTTGGCGGGCAGCGATTCGTATCGCTTGGCGAGCATGGTGGCGATGCGCCAGTCCTGGGGCGTCTGCTCAACGAAACGGCTTTCTGCGGGGTGTGCTTTGACCAGTAGCAAGACGTCGGGGTGCTCCACCGCCCACGCCACCAACGATTCGAGCCATTCGAACATGTCCTCGAACGCGCCTTGTGTTTCGGGCTCGGCGGCGTCGAACGCTACGTTGGCAAACGCGCCGAGGATGCGCCGCCAGCGCGTGCTGGCTAGGTCGTGCCGTTCCATGAACGCCGCTTGATCTTGATTGATCTGTTCGAAGTACTGCGTAAAGTCGGCGCGGTTGTCCTCGCGCGTGGCGAGATACTCGTCGAGCTGCTGCTCCTCCTCGGCACTCAGCGGAACGTCGCTCCATGCAGGCCAGATGTCGTCGCAGTGCAGGCGACGTTCCATGTTCTTTTGGCAGATCAAAGTATTGGCGCGCCAACCGCCGCCGTAGATCACGCTGGGGATGTTCATCGCCCGCGCCAGTGCGCTCCAGGGCCCCCAGGTCGCATAGACGCCGTGCGAGCTGAACACCGTGTCGGGGCGCAACGTCTCGAACATACGTCGCGCTCCTTCGGTCATCAACAGAGCGGTGGCCAGGTTGCGCCGCAACATCGACGCCATTTGAGGGTCTTCAAGATTGAGCCGCCCGGCGCGGAAGTAGCGCAACGTCGAGCCAAACACGAAGCGACCCAGCGCGATGCCGGCGTGGTGGACATCGAGGATTCGATCCAACGGTGTTTGCTGCGCAAGTCGCTTCAGCGCCGCGGAGGTGGATGCATCGAGCCACTCGCTGGTTTTGAGCACCGGCAGGCCAAGCCCTTGCAGTTGCTCATCACCGTGATGCACGCAGCTTTGACACATCGACACGCTATCGTGATCGAAGGTCCGGGCATCACAGGCCTCGTACCCGTCGCAGAGCACAAGCGCCACATCGGCACCACGTTGGCGCAGAGCGTGTGCGATGAACCCTTCGCGCACAGCGAACAGTTCGCTCGCGCCGACGAGCATCGGGATCAGCACGCGTGGCCGTTGACCAATCGAAAGGGCCGACGAACGCTCCGGCATGCCGGCCGCCATCAGGCGCGCGAACTCATCGCGCCAGGCGGACGCGCCCCGAACCTCGCGCATCGTGGTCAGCGTTTGGGTCATCATGGTGTCACCTCGCGGCGCACGCAGGCGGTGATCGAGACCGGATAGGCCTCGTCCTGGTAGTTCATTTCGTCTGGCTTCAGGTCTTCCGCGGCGGCACCGATCAGAAAGGCAATCGCAGCCACGAGGTTCCCGCGGGCGCGCACATCGGCGAGAGCGCCGGGGCACAGATCGTTGATCAGCCGTGTGATCGAGTCGACCGTGAATCGCCAGTGATCCTCCGGTTCGCGACTCACCTTGATGATCGACGGCACCGTAAGCAGCAGCGTCCCGCCTGGCTTGAGCGACTGGTACACCTCGGCAACAGCGGTCACGACGTCGTGAATGTGCGGCAGCGTCTGCGTCAGAATGAAGGCGTCGTAGGCGCGGCGCGGAAGCGAGCCTGGTTTGTTGAGATCGGCGATGCGTGTGGCGCGCTGGTTGGTGGCTGACACGTCGATCACGTCGACACGCGACACACGATCACCACCGAAGCGGCGTGCGTACTCGTCGCCGCCGATCTCTGCAACCTCGCCGCGAATCTCGCCGCTGTGCTGTTCGAGGAACTGCTCGATGTAGACGCGATCGATGGGTGTGCCGCGATCGAAGCCCCACTTGCTGCTGACCGGTTGCATCGAGCGCAACTGGCCCCAGTCGATAGGGCTGCGGGTGGGCGTAGCAGAGAGCGGTGCGGGTATCGTCGCCAGCGCTACCGGCGGTGCTGGTTTGGTGACATCCGCCGCTGGCGCCTCGTGTACCGCACCTGGCGCGGTCGATTTCGCGGGCGATCGATGCGGCATGGCATCGAGAAACCGTGCCCGCGACGCCCCAACCTCGGCGGCGATCTGCGTTGCTCTGTGAAGCAGGCGCGCGCTCAGTGCCTCGCGGCTTTCCATCATCTGCAGTAAGCGGCCTTCGAACTCGAGCGGCGTGGTCGCGTCGATCGGCACCGGAAGGCCGGGCAGATCAAACAGCTCGGCAAGGCCAAGCATCTTCTGCTGATAGTGCGCCCCGCGATACAACCCGAGATATGGAACGCCCGAGGAGAGCGCAAAGACCGCGCTGTGATAGCTAATACCAAACGCCAACTGCGCTCCCGCCATCAATGCCTTGGCCTCGGCGGGCGTCAGCTCGTGGCGCAGCACCACAAACTCCCCGCGATACGCAACGCGGGACGACAACAGGTCGAGGTGCTCGCGCTCATCGGTCCCTGCGAAATGCATCGGTACGCCGATCACCGGCAGACCAGTGCCTGCAATGGCCGCATCGATGCACGAGGCAAAGTAGGCAGGCGCGTGATCGTCGGCGTGGTCGAGATAGTGGCGATACTGAAACGCAATGTACGGCTGGTCGGCGGCTAGGCCTGCCTCCTGCAAGATCGAACGCAAGCGAGCGCGCGGCGCCGGATCGAGGCTGATCGCGTCGTCGCCAACGGTCGACAGCGAGGCGCTCACACCCAGCTCGCGCAGGTACGCCTCGCTCTGCGCCTCGCGAACCGTTATCTCGGTCACGCGTGACAGTGCGGTGCGCAGCAGTACCTCGTCGGGAGCGGCGATGCAGCGATCGATCCCCTGCCCGGTCACGAACAGCGGCTTGGCTGAGATCAGGTAATCGAGGCACTTCTCGTAGAAATACGACTGCCAGTGCGACGACAGATTCGCGCCGCCGCAGTCGATCACCCCATCGGCAGTAAGTAGCGCGGTCACGCCTTGGCGATATGGCTCAGGCAGCCACTCTGGAAACTGGCCGCTGATGATCTGCTCGCGATCCAGTACGAACTGACGCGCCGCGAGCAGTACCCGCTTGGCCGGTACCTCGTCTGGAAACACCTGAGCCAGCTCACGCGCCACGAACCTTTGGAGTGAACGCTCGATCGGAACATCGATTTGAACGGCGACCGAGCCGCACGCCTCGGGATTCTCGGCGAGCACCGTGATCGCGGCCGAGGGGTCGCGCCGGCGCAAATCACAAACCGTGGCGATGAGCATGGCGTCATCCCCCAGGTTCTGCGCGCTGATCCCACTCAACACCACGATCCTTCGCCCGATGCGCGGTGCTTCCGCGGGCGCAAGAACCTGTTGTATTCGGCGCTCCAGCTCGAGCGCGTCGAACGGCTGCACGATCAGGCGTGGCAACCGCATCGCGCTTCTCTGCCCGAGCTCGCTGCGACGTTGCGGCTCGATCGCGCCGCTGGATGTGGTGAACGCTGCGGTAACGCCGTAGCCCACGAGCAGCTCGATGGCTGTCTCGGAGATGTCGCCCGGCCCGCCGTGCGGAAACGCGAACAGGCGCGGCCGCCGCCCAAGCTCTCGTTCCAAGTCGTTCAGCGATCCTTCGATCTCTTGTTGCGCATGCACACGATCAAGTGCACCCAACGACGAGTGAAACTGCGTGTGCGCCCCCATCTCGACAAGTCCATCGGCGGCGATCTCTCGCAGCATCGCCCAACTGCAGCTCAGATCCGATAGCCGACGCCGTGTTTGCGCGAGAAACTCCTCGAGCAAGGCATCGAGTGCGGCGTTGCGCTGCTCGGGCGGGAGCTTTTTGTACGGCTCCTGCAGCCCGGAACGCCCCGCCGCCACCAGCACTTCCCACCAAAACGGCGTCTTCGGTCCAACGTGCCCAGTCGGTACGAACAGCACGGCCGGAACGCGGTGCTTGCGTAGGATCGGCCAGGCGTGCAGGTAGAAGTCGCGATACGCATCATCGAAGGTCAAGAGCACACGCGGCCGCGGGTCCGACGAGGGCGCTCCGTGCAAGAACTCCTCCGCCGACACAACGCGATACTGTTGACACAAGTGCTGCAGATGCGACTCGAACAGTGCCGGCGTGATCGCCAGTTGATAGGGATCCTCGCCGACGCTCGGGTGCACACGATGGTAGTTCAAGACAACAGCGCTCGGTTCGGGCGTAGCGCTCGGCGCTGCTTCGCCTTGCGGTCGCTGCTCGATCCACCTCAGTTGCTCGTTCTGTTTGGCTGCGAGCGCGGCGCCACCGTGCTGATCGGTCAGCTCATGGTAGCGGCGGTAAATCACGCGATGCGCGTGCAGAAAGTCCTTGTTCGACTCGGCGCTCATGCGGCGTGGATTTGTGGCATCCACACCGCTGGTAACGACGCGGCTCTCGGTCACCTGCACCGCCGCGCGCAGGCGAATCCAAAAGTCCCAGTCTTCGTTGGCGCGCAGCATCGCGTCGAAGCCGCCAATCGC
>CAZAHQ010000168.1:0-8122 GCA_964484415.1 uncultured Acidobacteriota bacterium
AAGCCGCGATCATCACCAACACGTAGATCAAGAGCACTCGCGACATGCGAGACGCGTGTGGATCCTTGCCGTACAACTGATTGGCGCGAAACCAGATGAACAACATGAAGAGCGCAATCAATGTCTCGGTGTTGAGCGCGGCACCGAACTTGAATGGCGCCAGCTCGACCCCGGGTGACGCGAACACGATCAACGCCAACCCGACCGCCGGACGCTTGAGGGTTTGCCAGACCAAGACCACACCGAACAGCCCCATCAGCGCGAACTTGACCGACTTGAACGGGAACGCCTGCGAGACCGCCACGACCGCGACGATGAACATCAACATCGAGATCTCGCTCGCCGCCAGTGCGAGCTTTTGCTCCTCGGGCGATTTATCGCGGACGTCGATTCGCGGTCCCGACGCAGGCTGGGGTGAGGAGGTTACGGACATCGAGGTTGAATTCTAGGGACCGCACGTCGGTTCGGCCCGTGGCAAAGCGATTTCTGCCAGCTTCATGGGGGCCTCATCCTCGCCGGCGCAACGTGCGTAGCAAGCCTTGCGAGACCTCGACATTCAGCAGCCAGGAGCCGCCAGCGCCGATCGCCAAGGTCAGGAAACCGAGTCCGCCCACCGCTGCGAGCCGAACCGCAAGGGAAGCCTGGGTCGGCACCAGCAGACTGCAGCCCCAAACCACCACCGCGCCAAGGGCCGACATCGCCAGCATCCGCCCGGTTTGCGAGACAAAGCGGGTCCCTTCGGGGCGCAGCTCCGGACCCAGCCGCTTCCACAACAGGACGGCACGAAACCAAGCCGAGAGTGAGCTGGCCAAAGCCAACCCGGCGATCCCGATCAGCGGGATCAAGCTGATCGACAGCATCAGCTTGAAACCGATGCGCCAGAAACCGATCACCATCGGGGTACGGGTGTCGCCATTGGCAATGTGAGCTTGAGCCACGATCTGACCGGCGCCGTGAGCCGGTGCTTGGAGCGCCATCAACGGCAACAGAATCGCCGCCAGCGCGGCGTTCTCGGGAGTGAACTTGCCGCGCGTGAACAAGATGTTGACGATGGGTAGAGCGGCCCCGCACAAGAACGCGCACATCGGCATCATCAGAAACAGAAATCCTTCGATCGATTGAGACAGCCGCCTACGAACCTCGTCGTATCGTTTCTGTGTCACCAGGTGCGCAAAGTGCGGAAGCAGCACGGCCTGGGCCACCGTGAGCACCATGTCGGCAGCGACATTGGCGACACTGATCGCCAGGACCATCACCGAAAGGTCCCCCTCGTGAAGAAACGACACGAAGATGCGATCGATGATCACGTCGATGCGCGTGCCGGTGAGGCCGATGAACAGCGGCAAAGCGAGCACGAGCAGTTCACGCACTTCGGGCGCTCGAGGTTGCAACACAAACCTGTACATGCCGCGATGCCGCCAAATCACCTGACTCTGCACGATGCATGTCGCCACCGCGCCGGCCAAAATCCCCAAGGCGAAGCCGTGCAGTCCCAGCAGTGGCCCCAGCCAGACAACGCCCAGTAGGACGGCCGCGCCGTTGGCCACCTGCCCCAACGATGTGAGCCCTTGGTGGCGATAGATGTTGAGCAGGCTGGCGAGAATCACCGCCATCACAGAGAACAGAATCGACAACACCAGCACGCGCGTGAGCGACGCGCTCTCCTGCCAAACGGCCTCGTTGTCGAAACCCGGAGACATCAACTTCACCAGCGGCTCGGCGGCGACGACCAACACAACCACGACGACAGCGAGAAACACGACCAAGCAGTTCAGGATGTTGCTCGCCGCGCGCCACGCCTCGGCTTCACCCTTCTCGTGCATGGTGCGTGTGAAGAGCGGAACAAAAGCCGAGCGGACCGGCATCTCGACCCACGTCGAAATCATGTCGGGGAAGGTCCGCGCTACCGCGAATCCGTCCATCGCACGATTCGCGCCGAAAATCGCGGCGCTCGCCATGTCGCGCACCGTCCCCAAGATCTTGGCGATGAAAGCGGCGCCGACGACCAGCACGCTGGCGCGGGCGAGATGGCGTGAATCGCTCTTGGACACGGCCTCGCTCGCGGCGCTCTGGGTTTCGCCCTGGATGTCGCTCAAACGTCTTGCTCCTGAGAGGCCTGCCCGCCGCGCGGCGTAATCTAGCGCGGTACCGCTGCACGACGTAGCGAGATCTTGAAGGCGCCCATGATTTTGGTCGCCGAAGCCGGTCGGCATTAGATTCAGCGCGACCGCCGAGGACTGACTCACCCTATGCCGCTATTTCGACCCTTGATCACCGCCTTTCGCCGCCGCCGGATCTACCGCCGGGCGATGGGCGGACCGGTGCGCGCGGTCATCCTCCGCTATCACTCCGTGGGTGAACCGCGAGCGGTCACCGAGTACCTCGACCCTGGCCTGTCGCTGCCCCCGGAAGATTTTCGACGTCAGCTCCAGCTCCTGGCCGCTCGATTCGACGTGCTTTCGTTGGACGATCTGCTGGCTCGGGTGCGTGAGCCGAGGCCGGGACGATTCGCGATCTCGCTGACCTTCGATGACGGTTATCGAGACAACCACGACGTGGTGATGCCGCTGTTGCGGGACTTCGGGATGACAGGGACGTTCTATGTTGCGACCGAGGCGTTGACCTCGGGACGCGGCCTCTGGATCTCGGAGCTCTGGCGACTGGTGCCCCGTCTCCCCGACGGATCGCTGGACTGGCCGGACCCCGGGCCAAACCGAATTCCCTCTCACCACGATCTCGCGGCGCGGGCCGATTTTCGGAGGCGGTCGACCTCGTGGCTGGCATCGTTGTCTTCAACTGCTCGAGAGCAGGCGCTCGATCTCTTGGCGGCTCGTGCCGGCGTGCCGCGGGGTGACGGGCTGGCAGGTAGTTTTCTGACGCCGGAGCTCGTGCGCGCCATCCGACGCGCCGGAATGGCGATCGGGGCCCACACCCAATCCCATCCGCATCTCGACCTTTCGGCGCCCGGCACGCACGACGCCGAGGTGGCTGGCTCCAAGCGCGATCTAGAGTCGATCCTCGGTGAGTCGGTGCCTCACTTCGCTTACCCCAACCCCGGCGGCTCCGGCCTCGCGGGAGACACCGCACGCGCCGCCGTCGCGCGCGCCGGATTCCTGACCGCCGTCACCTCTCAGTCTGCCGCCCTCTCCCTCACCCCCGACCTGCTGCGCCTTCCCCGCCTCGGCGTCTACGCAGGCCCCCAGCAACGCACCCTCTTCTCGATCCTCCGCACCCTCCGCTAACCTCCGCAATCCGGGGACGGTTTACCTAAAGCAGCCGGGCCGCTCAGTAACTCGGCGGCAGATCGTTCGTGAGTCATTTCCCCGGGTCCGGCTTACGGCGGTACATCGCTGCTTTAGGTAAACCGTCCCCGATTTGCGTGCTGGGGTGCGGGGGAGGGGCTAGATTCTGTCGGGCTTGGGCTGGGCGGCCTGGAGGAGATCGAACCGAATGTGTGGAATCGCGGGGTTTGCCGGGTTCAACGATCCTGAGTTGCTCCGGCGGATGACTCGCCTGATCTCCTACCGCGGGCCGGACGACGAGGGGTACTACGAGGAGCCGTCTGTCGGTCTCGGCCATCGCCGTCTCTCGATCATCGATCTGTCGACCGGCGGGCATCAGCCGATGTATTCGGCGGATGGGCGTTTCACGATCGTGTTCAACGGCGAGATCTACAACTACAAGGAGCTGCGTGCCGATCTCGAGCAGCGCGGCGTGAAGTTCCATACCTCCAGCGATACGGAGGTTCTGATCAACGGCTACATGACCGAAGGGCCTGGATTCGTCGCGCGCCTCAACGGCATCTTCGCCTTCGCGATCTGGGACATTCGCAACAAAGAGCTGTTTCTGGCCCGCGACCAACTGGGAATCAAGCCGCTTTTGTATCTGGAACACAACGGCGTGATTCTGTTCGCCAGCGAATCGAAGCCGTTACTGCTGTTCGCCGACTACAAGCCGCAACTGAATCCCGAGGCACTCCGCGAACTATTGGTCTTCAGCTACGTTTGCGGCGACGAGACCATGCTGAAGAACATTCGCAAGCTCCCCCCCGGCTGCACGATGAGTTGGCGCAATGGCCGCAGCCAAGTGCGCCCCTACTGGACTCTCGAGGTCGAACCGGAAGTAGATCGCGGCGAGGAGTACTACACCAACGGCGTCGTCGAGATCCTCAGCGACAGCGTGCGCGGTCAGATGATGAGCGACGTCCCGCTGGGTGCCACGCTCTCCGGCGGCCTCGATTCCAGCGCCATCGTGGCTTTGATGGCTCGTCATGCCGAGCGCCCGGTGAAGACGTTCACGGTCGGCTTCGGCGGCTCGCGCGACGAACTCGAGTACGCGCAGATCGTATCCGACACATTCAAGACCGAGCATCAGGAGTTCATCGTCGACCCCTCTCGCTTCACCGAGATGCTTCCGCGTGTCATGTGGCACCTGGAAGAACCGATCCTCAGCTCGATCATGCCCACCTGGTATCTCGGCGAGGCGGCCCGAAAACTGGTGACCGTGATCTTGATCGGCGAAGGATCCGACGAGATCTTCGCCGGATACCGACGGCTGTGGCCGGTGAGCTCTCGTTATCGTCGATTGGTACCTGAAGGGATCAAACGCAATTGGTACTTCTGGCATTTGGGATCGGTCGGCGGTCCAGGGCACGAAGAGATCTTCTCGGGAGGTTTTCGTCGCGAACTGGTCGACCTCGACCCGGTCAACCGCTACTACTACCCCGCGATGCAAACCGATTCCGACACGCTCAACGGCTTATTGAGGCACGAGCAGCGCTACGAGCTGGCCGACTTCCAACTCTTACGGATCGACCGACTGACGATGGCGCACAGCGTCGAAGCGCGCGTGCCGTTCCTGGATCCACGCCTGGTTCATTTCACCAACAAGATGCCGTCACACTACAAGCTTCGCGGGAACACCGAAAAGTACATCCTCAAGCGAGCGATGCGAAAGATCTTGCCGGAGACGATCCTCAAACGCCGCAAGCAAGGCCTCGGCACGCCGCTGGTTCCTTGGTTCAAAGGCGGGCTGTACGACATCGCCTCCGAAATGCTGGCCCCGGCACGCCTGCGAGAACGCGGAATCTTCGAACCGTACGCGGTCGAGCGGCTGTTCCACACCTCTCGCAACACGCTGCTTCATCGCGAGGACCTGGGGAAGCTGTTCAAGATTCTGATGGTCGAGATCTGGCATCGGATGTTCATCGACCAGCCGGTCGCTCCTTACACCGAAACCGATCCGGTATTGGTGCAGGCCGGTTCGTAGGCGCTCTCGCAACGGTTGCGACTCGATCGTTTCGGTTACGCGTTACTCCGCGCGAAGGGTCTCGATCGGCTTGCGTCGAACAGCGCCCCACGACGCGGCGAACCCCGCGGCGACAGCCAACAGCGCCGTCGCCAACAACGCGGCCGGCAGCGCCAACCACTCGATATCAAAGCTGATTTCCATCACTTGGGTCAGTACCGCCCAGGACAGCATCGCCGCGGAGCCGACACCCAACCCGCCCGCCACCGCACCGATCAGCGCAAATTCGACCGCTTGCGTCTTCAGAACCTGCCCACGGGTCATCCCCAGCGTTTTCAAGAGTGCGACCTCGCGCGCGCGACGCGCGCCACCTGCCGAGATTGCCCCGCCGAGAATCGCGATTCCCGCCAGCACCGTGAAACTTCCCAGGATCCGGATGGCCAGCCCCACGCGATCGAAGATCTGCGTGATCTTGTCGAGAATCTCGCGAATCGACAGCACGGTCACATTCGGGAACTCGGCAAAGAGCGCGTCTTGAACGCGCGCGTCCTGATCTGCGGGCAACCGGCACGCGGTCACGCGCGATTGAGGCGCCTCATCGAGAGCACCCGGCTCGGCGACCAAGAAGAAGTTGATGCCGAATGTCTTCCAATCGATGCTTCGCAGACTCGTGACCAAGAGGTCGATCGGCACTCCCTGCACGCTGAACGTCAACTTGTCCCCGAGCTTCACCCCCATGTCGTTGGCAAAATCCTGCTCGATGCTGATCTCGGCAGCGTGCGGGTCGCTCCACAACGCCCCCTCGACCACCCGATTCCCAGCGGCCAGTGCGGGCATGTAGGTCAAGTTCTGCTCGCGCGTCATGACCCAATCGCGGCGCCCTTCTTGCGATCGCTCCTTTTCACCGCGAACGGAGACCCCATCGATCGCGAGCAACCGCGCGTTCACGATAGGGACGCTCTCGATACGCGTCGCTCCCCAACCCTCTAGCCGCTGCTGCAGCACAGGCCACTGGTCGGGTTGGATATCGATCATGAACGTCGTGGGAGCAGTGACCGGCAGTTCGGCGTTCAACTCGCGGCTGAGCCGGGTGTGCACCAAATACATCGTGAGCACGACGGTGACGCCTAAACCCAGCGACACGATGGCACCGGTGGTTCCCGCTCCCGGCCGCGAGAGCCCCTTCAACCCGTGCCGGAATGGGAACGACTCCGCCGCGAGCGCTGCTGGCTCGGCCAAGCGCTGCAGCAGCCGCGCGGCAGACACCAAGAGCAGCGTCGCAACCCCCAATCCCCCACAGAAGATCGCAGCTTGCAGCAGAGAGTGACTTTGCAGCGCGGCAAGTACGAAGACTCCCAACGACAGGCCGCCGATCATGGTCAGCGTCAGTCCACGCCCGAGCGGAAGCGGTTCGACGTCGCTGCGCATCGCGCGAAGCGCCGGCACGCGCAGTACCGACATCAACGGCGGCAGCGCGAAAACCAACGCCGCTCCCAGCCCGAGGGAAACGCCGCGCAAGATCGCGTACGGCTGAAACACCTGAAGCTGAATCCGCGGCAGCAGGCCAGACAGCATCGTTGGAACCACGGCGAGCAACACCGTACCTACCGCGGCTCCGATCACACAGCCGAGCAACGCCAACGCCAGCGTCTGCACGGCGTACAGTTGCAGCACCTCGCGCGGTCTGACACCGAGGCACTTCAGCGTGGCGATCGCCACGATCTTCCCGGCCAGCCAGGCGCGCACCGTTTGCGCCACACCCACTCCGCCCACCAACAATGAGACCAGCGCAACCAATCCCAAGAATCGCTCGGTTCGCCGCAATCCGCCGCGAAGCGCCGGCTGCGCATCGCGGAATGTCTCGACCCGTACACTCCCGTCCTCAGGCACTGCCGCCTTCAGCGTTTCGGTCAACGCATCGACGAGTGCGCCGTCGCCGTCGGGTGCCTGAAGTAGCAGACGATGTTCCACGCGGCTTCCGTACTGCCCGAGCCCAGTGCGAGTGAGTCCTTGTTCGGAAATGAAGACACGCGGCCCGAGTGAGAACGCGACGTTCACGCGACCGGGCTCATCGGTCACGACCGCGCGAATCGTGAACGACGCGTTACCGATCAGAAGCCGCTCTCCCACCTGCAAGCCGAGTCGCGGCAGCAGTTCGGGCGCCACCACGACCCCGTCCTCGCCAAGCGCCTCCGACAGCGGAATCGCTGGTTGCAGCATCACGTTGCCGTAGAACGGGAAGCGAGCGTCGACCGCCTTGAGAGCCACCAGACGACTCTTGCCAGGAACACCGTCATTCGATGATGGAGCCGCTGCCATCGTCGCCAGCGCCGTGACAGTCGATGTCTTCCATCCCTTCTGTGTCGGGATCTCGGCAATGAGTTGCGCGGAAAGCGGGCGCGCCGAAACCAACGCTAGATCGGCACCCAAAAGGACACGTGCTTCACTGCGAATTCCACTGTCCAATCCGCGCGCCAAACCGGCAACGGCGACGACGGCTGCGACGCCGATCGACAGGCAGAGTGTGAAGAACAAGACCCTGCGCGCAGAACCACGCAGCTCTCTGATCGTCAGTCGAATCGCGCTCAAGAGCGTCACGGTGTGCGCCACTCCTCACGTTCGATGCGACCATCGCGCAGGTGTATGCGCCGATCAGCGAGCGCTGCGACCGCAGGGTCGTGAGTCACGAGAATCACGGTGGTTCGTTCGATCCGAAGATGCTGAATCACGTCGAGCACTGCGCGGCCGGTGACGCCATCGAGATTGCCGGTCGGTTCATCGGCCAACAGCAATGCGGGGCTACCGGCAAACGCGCGCGCGACGGCGACTCGGACGGGGACGGCTGGGGTCCCGCGTACGACTGCGACGATGCCGA
>CAZAHQ010000169.1:0-8084 GCA_964484415.1 uncultured Acidobacteriota bacterium
CTCGATCGAGGATCGATAGTCGCCACCGACCAGGCCGCGGGCGTCGATCGCCACATCGATGTCGACGAAGCCGCCAGCCGCTACCGTTCCAGCATTGGGGGTGAGTGTCGGGAACAAGAATGGCGGTGCGTACTCGATCGCCAGGTTGTTGTGCATGTACGCGCTGTTGAAGGCCACGGTCAAGCCGTCGGTCTTGGCTTGGTCTTGCATTCCGACGGTGGCACTGGCCAACTCGGCTGAGGTCATCGTCAGGTACTGCATCACGATCCGGCCGTTCGGGTAGAGGATCACCTGGAACGTCAGGTCGGATGGCGTGGTGCTGGAGAAGCGGTCGACATGCGTGTACTGCACGATGAAGCGGGTGCTGTCGGCCAGGTACTTCACGTTGCCATTGCGCAGATGCAGATCGTCCCAGAACAACGCCAGCATGTTCGCGGCGCCCGACGAATTCGGCAGTGCGCTGTTGGTCAAGCGTGTCGAGGTGTCGGTGGTATCGAAGGTCAGCCAGCCGTTGGTCCCAACCTTCAACGACGAGAAGCTCCCACCGTAGAACGGGAAGGTGATCCCCATATTGATCGCCGAGCTGAGAGCGTCGTCAGAGCTGGTGAAAGAGATCGCCGTGCCGGTGGAGCTGATGTCGACCCAATCGAATGCCGGTCCTTCGGCGTCGTCGGAGTCTTTCCAGATGTAACCGAAGACGTCGGGTCCGCCGGTACCGAGCACACCCGGCCGCGGATCCGGCTCGTCCTTCTTCAGTTCGAGCGGTTCGTAGACGGTGACGCTCGCGCCGCTGTTGAGCTGCACGCGCGTCGTGAAGTTCAGATCCGACCCGCCCTGGTTCTCGAGGTGCAACGTGCGATGTACGACCTGACCAGAGTCGAGCGACTCAGCGAACGAGTCAGGCGAGTTGACGGCGACCGGCGGCACGATCCCGAGGCCGGTTACCGGCATCGTCTTGTCGGGTGTCGTCGGGTCGTCGCTTATCACGTGGACGAGTGCGTTGAGCGGGCCGGCAACTGTCGGTGCCCAACGCAGATTGAAGACCCTCGCCCCACCAGGTTGCAGTGGGAACGACGCTTGCGGTTGCTCCGGTCCGTCTGCCGGCTGTTCGACGAACAGGTTCGGGTCACTGCTGTAAACGTCGGCGACGTTCAGAACATCGGTGCCGTTGTTGAGTACCTGGAATGTCGTCAGGTACGAGTAGCCGGTGAACCGTGTGCCGTACGCGTACGACGTCGGCGCGATCGCCACGATCGGTGCACCGATGACGTGCAACACGGCCGGCACACGCTCCTGCGGCTGCGACGGGATGTTGGTATTCAGCACCACGGCGCCGGTCAGATCTCCGCCGTTGCGGCTGTTGGAATCGAACGTCACCGTGAAGTCGAACGACTGTCCCGGTGGGATCGTGCTCGAGGCTGGGGTGACCCGCAGCCAATCGGGCACGCGGCTGTACTGGATTGCCATCGAGCTGTGCACGTAGTTGGCGTTGAAGTTGGAGACCAGGCCGATGGTACGCGTCGAATCCTGGATACCGATCGTGGCCGAGTTGAGCGTCCCGATCATCGTCCTGTACTGCAGCACCACGCGGCCGCTGCTGTAGAGCTGGACCTGGAATGTGATCGGGGAGCCCGACGGGCTGAACTTTTCGACGTTGGTGTACTGCACGATGAAGCGTGAACCTTCGGCGAGATACTTCACGTTCCCGCTGCGCAGGTGCAGATCGTCCCAGAACATCGCGATCATGTTCTTGGCGCCGGAGCTGGACGGGAGCGTGCTGTTGCTCAGACGACTGAGCGTATCGGTCGTGTCGAACGTCAACCAACCGTTGGTACTGACCTTCAGCGACGAGAAATTGCTTCCATAGAACGGGAAGGTCATCCCCATGCTGATCGCCGAGCTGAGTGCGTCGTCCTGGCTCGTGAACGAGATCGCGGTACCGGTGGAACTGATGTCCACGAAATCGTAGGCAGGGCCGCCCGACGCATCGGAGTCTTTCCAACGATAGCCAAACGCATCCGGCCCGCCGGAGCCTTCGGTCCCTTCGTCCGGGGTCGAGACGATGCCATTGCCGCCGTTGCCTTGATCGGCGGCTGCGTTGACGATCAGGTTGGCGCCGCCGTTGTTGGTAACGTGCAGCGGTCGGCTGACCGTCTGGCCGGAGAACAGCGTTTCGTTGAAGGAGAGCGGATCGAACGTCATCTGGGGCGCGGCGACCGCAGTGCCGGTGACCGGCACCACCAGATTCGGATCGGCCCCATCGTTGCTTTGAATCGTGAGCGAGCCGCTGAACGGACCGAGCGTTGTTGGCGTCCAGTTCACCGCCACGTTCTGCGAACCGTGCGGCGCCACATCGAAACTGGTCGGCGCCGCCACCAACTGGGCGTCGCTGGAAACGATGTTGGTCACGTGCAGTACATCGGTCCCATCGTTGGCGACGATCAGGTTGGCGGGGTGCGTGTTGTTGACGAACCGCTCACCATAATCGATCGCTTGTGGTTGCACCGTAATGTCCGGTGCTCCGGTGACATGCAGCGCCACTGCAATCGGAATCACGAGTTGCGCCGGATCGTTGGTCTGGATGTTGACGGTGCCGGGGTACTCTCCACCTTCGAGTCCCGACGCGTCGATGTGTACGTTGATCGCGAGCGATTCGCCGGCGCGCAGTCGGCCGGCGGTTGGCGAAGCGGTCAACCATTGCGGGGTCGAGTTGATCCGAATCGCGAGGTTGTCGTGCAGATAGGCTTGATTGAACGCCACCTGCAGGCCAGCAGACTTGGAAGCGTCTTGGATCCCGACCGTGGCGCTGGTCAGATCACCGGTCAGCGTCAGGTACTGCAGCGTGATCGCGCCGCTAGCTTCGATGATCATTTGGAATGTGTAATCGCCGGTCCCGCTGTAGCGCGGAATCGCCTGCCACTGCACCACCGCCTTGTTGCCGAACGACTGGAAGTAGGTTCGATTCACGCTCTTGGGATTGAGATCGTCCCACAGCGCTGCGATCAGGTTTTCCGGTGCAGAGGCACTCGGCAGTGGTTGGTTGCTGTAGCTGGTGGCCGCACTGGTAAACGAAACCCAGCCGTTGCTGCAAACACGTACCTGATTGAAGAAGGTCCCGTAGAAGGAGGCGTTGAAGCCCAGATCGAGTGGCGCCGTGGTGGCATCGTCACCGGTGAGGTTGAGCGCCGTGCCGGTCGTGGAGATGTCGAGCCACGAGAATGCGGGTCCACCCGGTTGATCGCTATCGACCCAGCGGTACCCGAAGCTGTCCGGCCCGCCGCTGCTCTCGATTTGCGGATGATTCACGCGCGGGTCGATATCGTCCTTGCCCAGTTCGAGTGAGTCTGGTTGGACGGTCGGTTCGCCCACGGCAGGTGGCGGAATCGTGAAGTCGAGTGTTCCCTCGCCGATGTTGGTGAGCGTCACGACGTGGTCCGACTGCTGGCCCGTGAGCAGCGTGTCGCTGATCGACGTCGGAGCTGCCTGCGCGGTGGGCGACGGCAGCGTGCGTTCCTCGGCCACGTTCGAGATCGGCCCGGCATTGCCCCATTCGTCTACTGCGCGAATCGCGAAGAAGTAGAGCGAGGCGGCCTGCAGATTCTTGACCTCCATCTGCTGCGTCGTTCCAGCCACGAGCGGCGTCGGCTCTTTCCCGGCACGCGTGGCGGAGCCGAAGTTTGCTTCGGTGATCGGATCGAGCGAGTAGCGCAGCTCGTAATAGTTGGCGGTGCCGACGTTCCCGTCATCACCGGTTGCGGTCCAACTCAAGCCCATCGTGTTGGAACCGGGGTCGATCGCCGCCAGGCTGTTGATCATGCCGGGCGCAACATTGTCCGGTTCGGCGATGGCGAAGAACGCGTTCAATCGCCCGTTCGAAACGACTTGCCCGTTCATCGAAGCGATGTGGTCGACGGAGTTGAGCAGCACGTTTTTCATCTGTGCCACCGGAATGTTGGGCGACACGGAGCGAATCAGTGCGCAGACGCCGGAAACGTGCGGCGTGGCCATCGAGGTGCCGGACAGCGTGCCGTAGGTATTCCCGGGCAACGTGCTGAGAATATCGACACCAGGTGCCGCCAGATCGACCGATGTCGGGCCCCAGTTCGAGAAGGAGGCCTTCAGGTCGCGATGATCGGTGGCGGCGACCGAAATGAGGTTGGCCAGGTCATAGTTGCTTGGGTAGTGCGGCGACGTGTCGTTGTTGACGCCGTCATTTCCAGCCGCTGCGACAAAGGCGATGTTGGCCGCGCCAGCGCGTGCGATCGCGTCATACAGCGTTTGCGAGAATCCACCGCCGCCCCATGAGTTGCTGGTGAGATCGACGTGCATCATGGTGGCGTAGTCGACGGCGCGCACCGCGTCGGCGGTGCTTCCTGATCCGCCGCCGCTCAGGAACTTCAAACCCATCACCTTGACGTTCCAGGCCACGCCGGCGACGCCGATGCTGTTGTTGCCGGCGGCGGTGATCGTTCCGGAAACGTGCGAACCGTGGCCATTGTCGTCGAACGGATCGGGGTCGTTGTTGATGAAGTCGTATCCGTGAACATCGTCGATGAAGCCATTGTTGTCATCATCGATGCCGTTGCCGGCAACTTCACCCGGATTGGTCCAGATGTTCGGTGCCAGATCGGGATGGTTGTAGTCGATACCGGTATCGATCACACCAACGACGACAGACGGACTGCCGGTCGACACGCCCCATGCCAGATCGGCGTCGATGTCGGCGTCGACCGTTCCGCCTGTCTGCCCGGTGTTGTTCATCCCCCACAGTTCCGAAACGCGCGGATCGTTGGGAATCACATCCAGGCCGAGCACGAAATTCGGCTCCGCATACTCGACCAGCGGGCTCGCCTGTAAGCGAGCGATCGCGGCCTCGACGTTCACGCCAGGCCCGAGTCGCCACTGTTCGGCGCGCGAGGCGAACGTGGTCAGCGTGGAGGCAGACAGTTCGCCGCGCAGCCGGGCGATTCCGCCCAAGGGAGCGTCGGGTCTGAATTTCAACAGCACTTCGCCCGGCACATAGGCCGGTCTCGTCGAATCGCCGGTGAGAGCCAGCGCCCACATGACGCCGAGCGCGAGCACGAGCACCAGCGATACCAGCGACACACTTCGACCGAGTCTTGAGCGAGACATTCAACCTCCCTCGTTCGCGCGGGGATCTCTACGCGAACCCTCCGTGTGGATGACACCACCATCACGAACTGGCGGGAAGATGTGCACGCTTCGTGTAGCGCCGCCGTAGGCAACACTCCCGGCTGCGCCAGCCCCTGACTATCGGGGTTGGATGACAACGGCGCCGAAACCGCACAGGTGCCCCTTGACTCAGTCACCCTGCGTGGGACGCTGCGCTCCAACCCGTCGAGCAACTCAGGTGCTCACACATTCCCCACAGTCGCAAAGCCTCGCCGGTGTACTCGTGTGACGAGCCTGTGTCAATTGGCTTGGGGCACGAAATCGTGCGCTTTCTGGCACGCTGCCCGATCTTCTATGCCGGTTGGACCGTCTGTCCTGATCCGCGCAATTGACGCTCGGATTGAGAGAGAATGGCAGCCTTACACGT
Organism: uncultured Acidobacteriota bacterium; assembly: GCA_964484415.1. Lineage (GTDB taxonomy): Bacteria > Acidobacteriota > Polarisedimenticolia > J045 > J045 > JANNUT01. Next base: position 5,561 of record CAZAHQ010000169.1, read on the forward strand.
CTTGCAAGTTATGCGACCACGGGTGGGCATCGACAGGGCACAGCAGCGGGACAGGAGCTGAGGAGAATCGATTGATGCAGTTCCCCGACGTGCGATTCAGCGGCGCCGTGCTTGGTTTCCTCGTGGCACTGCCCGCGTTGGCAGCGCCGCCCGACGAAGTTGCGGGACTAACCTGGTGCAGCGGATCGAAGGAGTGCTTATCGTGGGCATCCGTCGCCGGCGCGACGCAGTATCTGGTCTACAAGGGCGACGCCGCGACACTTCCCGCACTCGCTACAACTGGATTGGACTCGTGCAGTGCTGGCGCATTCACCGCGACCACGACGGGCGATCTGTTGATTCGTCGCCCGGGTCCTGGCGAACTGCTTTGGTATCTGGTCACTGCGCGCAACGTCGACGGTGAAGGGGGTGCCGGCACAGGCACCACCACTCCACGTCTGCCCAACGCCAACGGCAAGTGCTGCGGTGAGCTAGCCTTCCGTGAGCGATTCAATGTCGCCAACGGCGCTCCCTGGCCACCACCGTGGCAACGGGTCTGCAGCGTCGATCGCTCCGATGTGCAGAACGGCAGCGGTCGCTATCGGCCGATGTTGTCGGGTTACTCCTTGGCGCGCCTGACGGCGCCGATCGACGAACGCGATGTCGAGGTGCGGTTGACGATGCAGTTCGAAGATTCAGAAACGCAGGGGATCGGCTTCTACGTGCGGCAGAACGGCGGGTGCTTGCAGAACACCTCGCTGCACGGCGCCGGATATGCGGTGTTTGTCGAGGATTTTCGCACCGATGGGATCGGCGTTTGGCGCGAGCGCGACGGCAATGAGGAATCGATCTCGATCAATTTCAATCCGTCCTTCGATTTCCAAAACGGTGTGCGCTATCGAGTGCGGTTTCGCTGTGTCCAGGAATCGCCGGTGACGACCCGTTTGCAGGCCAAGTTCTGGATCGAGGGGAGTGCGGAGCCCGCAGGTTGGCAGGTCGACGCGGTCGACGGGCTGCCGTCGCTTCAAGGCGTGTCGGGCGGATTGGCAGCCGACTCGTGGAGCAACTACACCTGGCCGGGGCCACCGGGCGGCATTGCTCACACGTTCATCGACGATGTCGAGGTTGAAAGAGTCTGTCCGCCGTAGTCGGCGAGGTGCAGCCGTACCGGACTGAGGCGAGCGTGACGCGTGTTGAAGTGAGCGCTCGCCTTATTCGCCTTTCGGTTCGACGATCTCGAGGTCGAAGCAGAAGCGGCCCGCGGGATGCGCCCACTGAATAGCGTAGACGCCGTAGCGACGCCTCGCAGAGATCGCGCCAGAATCGAGTGCGAACGTTCCGCACAGCCGGTAGGAGTCGTCGTCTCTCTGCTCGTACTCGTACGGCTTGGAGGTCTCAGGATCGACCAGCACCGGCCCGAATCCTGGCTCATGGGACAACGCCGCGAGATCGTTCGGGACCGCGCTATGGCGCTTGAAGTAGGTCTCTACTTGCGTTTTCAGCTCGATCAGATCTTCTACGCGTCGCTCGTCCAGGCGGTGCAATCGTTGCTTCGGCGGGTCGATCATCACAATGGCGACCGCCACCGCAGCCGCCACCGCAGCGGCCACGACCGCTGCCAAACGCGCTGAACCACTCTGATGGTTCATTCGGCCTCCTCGCGACGCAGATCGCGCAGGTAGTAACCGAAGACTGTTCCGGCGATCGCACCGACAACCAACACCTTGAGAATGAAGCGGATCGTGAGTTCTCCGCCAAGCATGTAGTACACCAGCGAGATCAGGTCTCCGATCAAGCATCCAGCGGCGATGAACATCGTGAGATAGGTGAGCCAGCGTCGAATCGGCGAGAGCCGTTTGACCGGGTCCTTGGCCAGCGCGCGCGACACCAAGCGCGACATGTAGAGAAAGACAGGGAAGGCGATCACCAGCGAGGCAACCGGCCATCGCAGGCCATCGCGATCGGCGTACGATCTGTCCGCCGCGTCGGGAAAGGCCCGGTTGATGAACTCGAACAGCAGATCACCGAAGTGGTACGCGCTCAGGTACAGCGTGCTGAACAGCACCAAGTAGATGAACGCTTCCTTGGCCGAGAGATACGGGCGCGGCTTGGGCACGGGAACCGCAAACGGCATTTCGGAGAACGCGCCCAAAGCACTCTTGGCTTGATCGGCGGTCCATCCAGCGCTGAGCATTGCCTGCTCGATCTCTGCACGGTTAGCGCCGCGCAGCAGCGACTCTCGAACGAACAGCTCCAGTTCCTGTGTGCCCGCAGCCATGACGCACCTCGAGTGATCCCTGAAGGTCTGCCGATCGGCCAGCAGAGCCAGCGAATCGTGGCGACGATAGACCCGGATCGATGTGGCTGCCGCTTGGTCAATGTCAAAGGATTCAACGGCTCCTCTCGGGTCGCGGCGCGATGGGGCGTGCCACCGGCGGGTTGGGGCGCGCCACGACCGGTGCCGGCGTGGGAGCCGGGGCCGGCGGCGCGGGTGCCGTGGTGCTGGCCGCGATCGGGGTCGCAATGGGAGACGGCGCCGGCGGCG
>CAZAHQ010000170.1:0-8069 GCA_964484415.1 uncultured Acidobacteriota bacterium
CTGCGGTTCGATGACGAGTTCCGTTCGGGTCACCGCTCGGCGGCCGCACCGGTTCCCGGTCACCGATCAATCGCCCCGATGCTATGACGTTCTCCCGACCGGTGGGTTGAACGAAAAACGACCGCTTCGGTCGCGGAGCCTGCCAGGCTCCGGCGACGCGATTGCTGTCGGACTCAGTTGCAAGCCGTGTTGAGGCGAGTCGTGCCAGATGAACTGGCGCCGAACCCGCCGTCGCCACAACTGTTCTTGGCCCGCGCCAGGTAGTACACAGCCGCGCCCGACGCCGGTGTGAGGCCGTCGTTGAATTGGGGGCTGGACAGGTCCCGGACCAGACATGCAGCGCTCGAAACGCTTCCGCCGCCACCGAGCAGCGTGGCAACGTCACCGCGGATCAGGTCGTAACGCGTGCCGGTGCCCGCGGCGTTCGCCTGCGAGTCCCACTTCAACAGCGACTTCGACGCGCCGACGAAGCTCAGGCCGCGAATTCGTCCCGGGATCGCATAGGCCCCGCCATTCGTGGCGGCGCAGTCGCAGGCGTTGGATACACCATCGCTGTCGCCGTCGGTCAACTGCAGTGTGCCGAGAGCATCGACGAGGCCGGAGCCTGAAGTGTTGTTGGGATATTGGTTTTGGCGCAACCCGCCGCAACTTTGTGGTGTGTTCGACCCGACATTGTGCGTCGCCGCCTGCTCCAACATGCAGCGCACCACCGACACGGCGCCGCGCAGTTGTGGTCGTGCCGAAAGTACCAAAGCCGCCACGCCGGCGACGTGCGGCGATGCCATCGAGGTCCCGCTGAGAACCGCATAGCCGTCGATCGGAACCGAACTGCGCACACCGTCGCCCGGAGCCGACGCGTTCGGCTTGCGACGACTGCTCCCGTCGATCGTGACCGGGCCGCGGCTGGAGAACAAGGCAATCGTGCGATTTTGATCGACCGCGCCGACCGAGAACAGCTCCTCGTAAATCGCCGGAGGATCTTCCACGGTGCTGCACGAAGGACCGCTGTTGCCCGCAGCGGCGATTTGAAGAATGCCGGCCTCACGTTGCCGCGCGAACGCAGACTGCAAGGTCAGCGCACTGCAACCTTCGCTCGGCGGACAACCCCACGAATTGTTGGCCACATTCGGGGCCAAATCGGGGCGACCATCGCGGAACTTGTCGCCGTTGGCAGGGTAGGGGGCGAGCGCCCACTCCAAGCAATCCAGATACAGCGCCGGTGTGCCGTTGCCGTGATCCATATTGCGACACGCGATGAACTTCGCTCCGGGTGCGACGCCGATCTGATTGCCGTTTCCGTCGTCGCCAACCATCGTGCCGGTGACATGCGTACCGTGATCGTTGTCGTCCAGCGGTGCGCTGCTGTTCTCGACCGCGTCGTGCCAACTGAAGCTGTGATCGGCCGTCTGTGTCGCCTCGTTCCAGCCTCGATAGTGCTGCTTGAGTGCCGGATGATCCCATTGCACACCGGTGTCGAGGGTGGCGACCACGACCCCTTCGCCACGTTTGTTGAAGGTGCTCCAAACACTCGGTGCACGAACCATCGTGACACCCCATTCGACCGCATCTCCCGCCGCGGCGCTCCCGGTGGCGGCTTCCAACGCCAGCGCACTCATGGTGACTTGTTGCGAGGGGACCGAGTTCGGCAGGTCATCGCGCGTGACGGTCGGCAGTCCGTGGACGCGAGGGTTTCCCTCGACGCGCGCCACGTCATCGCGCAACGCCAAGCTGCGCGCCAACGACAGGTCGCCACCTTCCACCAACAATCCGTTGACGATCCAAAACGATGTGACACGCACCGGATAGTTGCCCAGCCACTGCGTGAGCATCGGCTGCGTCCGGGCCGCGACCGCGGTCAGGCGGGCGTATTGCTCGCCAGGCGTAAACGAGTCGACAACGGTCTGCGGCACTTGCTCGCGCAGCACAACGAAGAAACTCTGTGGTCCGTCGTGCGTGAGTTTCTGAAGCAGCCACGGTGCGATCTTGGTATCGGGCGTCGCGGCCGCTCCCAATGAGGTTCCCACCAGCAACAACAGACCGACTCGTCTCACGATCGCGCCAACCCTCATCGCACTGTTCTCCCGCATCACACCCCCTCGCGGAGCGGCAGGAGTCATGTATCGCGATGTCGCCCTCCCGTCTAGCCCTGAATTCCAAACTCTTTACAGCGACCGTCGCAGCGGTCGCTGTACTCTCAAGTTCGTTCTGCGGAGGACCGTCGATGCGCGTAGATCTGAGGGTGGCTTGGACAGTGGCGGTATTGGCCGGTTGGTTGAGTGTCGAAGCAGCCACCAATCCGCCGCCTGCTGCCGCGTCGCAGCTTCGCCCTCGGGCCTGGATGGGAGTGTCGCTGGACATGCCCGAGGTGAACGACTCACGCCAGGCGGCGATCGATGCCGGAGAGCCGATCGGAGTGTTGATCACCGGTGTCGTGAAAGACAGCCCTGCCGATCAGGCGGGACTCCGCGCCGGCGACGTCGTGCTGCGGATGCGAGGCGAACCGCTCAACGGCCCCAAGCCGTTGATGGCCCGTATCGCTCAAACCGAACCCGACGAATGGATCGATTTGGAGGTGCTGCGTCGCGGTTCATTGCGCCGCATTTCCACGCGCCTGACGTTGCGACCCGACCGCGAATCGGCCTGGGTGTTCAAGCAAGGGTTCATCGGTGTCGTCGGCGTGGAGGTGCCCACTCAACTGCGGATCTATTGGGGCGCGAGCGAGGAGGAGGGGATCTTGGTAGGTGAGGTAGCCGAACTCAGCCCGGCCGAGATTGGAGGAATGCACCCCGGCGATCTGATTTTGCAGGTCGATTGTTCGCCGGTGAGTACGGGGCAGGAACTCGAGCGACGGATCCATTTGGGCGGTGTCGGCAACGAGATCGACGTGCTCGTCAGCCGTCAGGGACTCAAGCTCACGCTCTCGATCGAGGTCCAAGAACAGCCCGAGGAGGAGCGGGAACGATAAGAGTTGGCGAGAGCCGCGTTGAAGCGACTCTCGCGCACGCGAGTTCTAGGCCTTCACCGTTCCCGGCAGCACTTCCATGGTCGACGGCTCCAGCGCGTCGGCATCGAGTTTCAGATCGATGATCGCCTGTCGAACGGTGGCGGCCGGCAGCTTGCCTTCATCGCACAGTGCTGCGAGCACCGCGACCGCAATGTGCGCCGCATCGACCTCGAAGAATCGCCGCAACGCTTCACGCGTGTCCGATCGTCCGAAGCCGTCGGTACCCAGCGGGACGAAGCGGCGGTTCATGAATCGCCCGATCATGTCGGGCACCGCTTTGATGAAGTCGCTGGCGGCAACGACCGGGCCCTCGACATTCTCGAGTACCGAATCGAGATATGAACGACGCTTGGTCTCACCCGGATGCAACCGGTTCCAGCGCTCGACCTGCAAGCAGTCGCGGCGCAGTTCCACGTAACTGGTAGCCGACCAGACATCGGCGGCGACGTCGTACCGGGTCAAGATCTCCTGGGCCGCCAAGGCCTGCATCAAGATCGTGCCGGAACCGAAGATCTGCGCACGATGCGCCTTGCGTTCCGTCGCGGTGCGAAGGCGATAAAGCCCCTTGAGAATCCCCTCGCGTGCCCCCGCCGGCTCGGCCGGCATGGTGTAGTTCTCGTTGTACAGCGTGAGGTAGTAAAAGACGTCCTCGTTGTTGGTGTACATCCGTCGCAAACCGTCTTCCATCACCGTCGCGACCTCGTACGCAAAAGCCAGGTCGTATGAAAGGCAGCTCGGAACGGTCGAGCTGAGCACCAGCGAGTGGCCGTCTTCGTGTTGCAGCCCCTCGCCGTTGAGCGTGGTTCGTCCTGCCGTGGCGCCGAGCAAGAAGCCACGGCCGCGCGAATCGGCGAAGGCCCAGATCAGGTCGCCGACGCGTTGAAATCCAAACATCGAATAGAAGACAAACAGCGGGATCATCGGGACCTTGTGCGATGCGTACGAGGTGCCGGCGGCGGTGAAGCTGGCCATGGCGCCCGCCTCGGTGATCCCTTCCTCCAGAATCTGGCCGGTCTCGCTCTCGCGGTAGCTGATCAGAAACTCGGCGTCGACCGGTGTGTACCTTTGGCCATGCGGGTCGTAGATCTTGAACTCGCTGAACAGCGGATCCATTCCGAACGTACGCGCTTCATCCGGGACGATCGGCACCACACGTGGGCCGAGTTGCTCATCCTTCAACAGCTTCCGCACCATGCGAGCGAACGCCATGGTGGTCGAGGCTTGGAGTTTTTCGCCGGTTCCCTTGCGGAACTCATCGAACAGAGTCGACTGCGCCGGCGCCAGGACCTGCGAAACCACGCGACGCTTCGGCAGCGAACCGCCCAACTGGCGCCGACGATCGAGCATGTACTGCACTTCGTCGCTGTCCATGCCGGGGTGATAGAACGGTGCCTCCGAGAGCTTCTCGTCGGGGATCGGCAATTCGAGCCGATCGCGAAACGCGCGCAACTCGATCTCCGACAACTTCTTTACCTGATGCGCAACGTTGCGGCCCTCGACCGATCCCGCCAAGGTCCAGCCCTTGACCGTCTGGGCCAAGATCACCGTAGGGACGCCTTCGGTTTCGGTCGCCTGTCTGTAGGCGGCGTAGATCTTGCGGTAGTCGTGACCGCCGCGTCGCAAACGGATCAACTGATCGTCGCTCAGATGCGCCACCAACTGTGCCAAGCGCGGATCGGAACCGAAGAAATGCTCGCGGATGTAGCCGCCGGTCTCGACCGTGAACCGTTGCCAGTCGCCGTCGACCGTCTCGTTCATCTTCTCGACCAGGACGCCGTCGACATCCTGCGCCAAGAGATCGTCCCACTCGCGGCCCCAAAGAACCTTCAGTACGTTCCAGCCGGCGCCGCGGAAGTGCGCCTCGAGTTCCTGAATGATTTTTCCGTTGCCACGCACCGGACCATCGAGCCGCTGCAAGTTGCAGTTGACCACGAAGATCAAGTTGTCCAAGCCGCAGCGCGCCGCGAGCGAGAGCGCTCCCAACGCTTCCGGTTCATCGCACTCTCCATCTCCCAAGAAGGCCCAGACTTTGGTGCGCGCCGTGTCAGCCAAACCATGCGCCTGCAGGTAGCGGTTGAAACGCGCCTGATAGACAGCGTTGATCGGGCCCAAGCCCATCGACACCGTCGGGTACTCCCAAAACTCAGGCATCAATCGCGGGTGTGGATAACTCGACAGCCCGCGGCCGGAGACCTCGCGCCGGAAGTGATCGAGTTGCGAGGCTGTCAGTCGGCCTTCCAAGAAAGCTCGCGCGTAGATGCCGGGAGACGCGTGACCTTGAAAGAAGATCTGGTCGCCCGATCCACCGGCGTCCTTTCCGCGGAAGAAATGGTTGAAACCGACCTCGTACAACGAGGCGGCCGACGCATAGGTCGCGAGATGACCACCCAGCCCTTCGTAGTTGAGGTTGGCGCGCGTCACCATCACGGCGGCGTTCCAGCGAATCAGCCGACGGATCCGACGCTCCATCGTCTCGTCGCCTGGAAACGGCGGCTCTTGCTCGGGGCTGATGGTGTTGATGTAACGAGTCTGCGTGGTGGGGGGCAGGCCCAGGTTGAGCATGCGCGCACGCTTGAGAAGCTTGTAGATCAGGTACTGGGCTCGCAATCGACCGCCGCGGTGGACGACATCGTCCAAAGAGTCGATCCACTCCCGCGTCTCGAGCTCATCGCTATCGGGCAACTGGTGTTTGAACTGTTCGAAGATCATCCGTCAGGCCTCATGGGTGAGATCGGACCAAGGCGATGATCCGAAGCCGGGAGGTTAGGACGAAACCGCCGGACCGTCACCTGAACCGGCGATCCGGCAGATCGATCAGGCTGTGGGAAACGGCGGTTGACGCTCGGCCCGCTCCTGCAGATCGAGGGCTCGGCGCCACAACTCGCGCAACGACCGCTCATCGCCGGCACGGCGCAGTAACCCCGAAAGATTGGATACGACGGCATCGACGGTGGGGCAGTGAGCTGTGGGGGCGCGCTCGAGTCGCGTGAGTGCTCGATCGAAGATCGTGCGAGCCCCGTCGTCGTCGCCCCCCTTGGCGGTAAGAATCGCCAACTGATTCAGGCGCGCCATGACCGCGGGGTGGTGCAATCCCAGCAGCTTCTCTTCCAACTTGACCAGCCGCACCACGTAACCCTGCGCCGTTTCGAACAGCCCTTCCTTGGAGGAGAGGGTGGCGAGTTGTTCGAGTGGTTCGACCAGGTTGGGATCGTGTGGCCCGAAGACCCGGTCACGCGTCTCGACGATCGCTTCGAACAGCTCGCGCGCAGCGGTCGGTGAACCGCTGCGCTCCATCAGCGTTGCCAGCCGTGTGAGCGTCTTCAATGTGCGCGGGTGGTCCGGTCCAAACGCCTTCACCTCGAGCGTTGCGGACTCCTCGATGGCGCCGCGCGCCCGGCGATCATCGCCCGCCTCGGCATAAGCCTCGGCGAGTCGGTGCCACGCCGCGGAAAGTTTGGGCGGATCGGCGTCGGTAAGCGCGTAGAGCATTTCCAGCGCCTTCTCAGCGTAGTTGGCGGCCGCGGCTGCATTCCCCAAAGACAGCGCAACCTGCGCGAGCAGGTCGAGCAAGGCAACGGTGTCCTGAACATACCGCGGGCCGGTGTTGTAGATGCGCAGGGCGCGGTGCAACACCCGTTGCGCTTCACTCACCTTGCCGACGTGGAAGAGGACGGTACCCAACCGCCGATGAGCATCGGCCATTGCCGGGTCTTGCAGGGCGACAATGCGGCGAGTCGCACGCAACGCGCGTCGCGCGACCGGTTCGGCCAGCGCGAACTGCCCCCGCGCGCTCAGGTCGTCGGATCGTCGGGCTAGGCGGTGCGCATCGTCGGGCAACGCCATTTCAGATTCTTGGCTCATCAACGCGTGGAGAGTAACGCAGTTCACGCAAATCAGCCGTTCGCAATCGTCCGCTTGCCGCGAGAAAACTTGGCGGTGTAGCCTCCGGTCCCGTCAGCAACGGAGCGCAACCATGAGCGGACTCGCCGCGTTCAATCTCAGAGGATGGATCGATGCACATCGGCACCTTCTGAAACCGCCGGTCGGTAATGCCCTCGTTTGGCAAGACACCGAGTTCTCGGTGATGGTCGTGGGCGGACCGAATCAACGGAAGGACTTTCACATCGAAGAGGGGGAAGAGTTCTTCTACCAGGTCGAAGGGGATATCGTCGTGCGCGTGATCGAGAACGGGATCGCGCGAGACATTGCGGTCCGCGAGGGCGAGATCTTCTTGTTGCCGGCCGGTATCCCGCATTCGCCGCAGCGTCCGGCCGGAACCGTGGGGCTGGTGATCGAACGCCGGCGAGCGGCGCACGAGATCGACCATCTCCGTTGGTACTGTGAGGGGTGCGGGGCGGTGCTGTATGACTCCTCGTTTCATTGCGTGAACCTCGCCACCCAACTCAAGCCGGTGATCGAAGAGTTCTACGCCAACCAAGCGCTGCGCACTTGCAAACAGTGCGGCACCGTGATGCAGATTCCGCCACCCAAGCAATGAGCCTCCTCAAGGTCGACCTGCACACCCACATCCTCCCTGAGCGTTGGCCCGACCTCGATGCCAAGTACGGCTATCCCGGTTGGGTCCGGCTATCCCATCACGGCCCAGGATGTGCGCGAATGATGATCGGCGATCGGCCGTTTCGTGACGTCGGCGCCAACCTGTGGGATCCGCAGGTGAGGCTCGACGAATGCGACCGGCAGGGCGTCGACTTGCAAGTGCTCTCGACCGTTCCGGTGATGTTCAGCTACTGGGCTCGGCCCGCCGATGCGCTCCATTTGTCGCGACTGCTCAACGACCACATTGCCGAGGTGGTCGTGCGATATCCGGCGCGCTTCGCGGGGCTCGGCACCGTGCCGCTGCAAGCACCCGAGCTGGCGATCGCCGAGTTGACGCGTTGCGTGCGCGATCTGGGGTTGTCGGGCGTGCAGATTGGAACGCACGTCGACGATCGCAACCTGGACGATCCGGCGCTCTTCAGTTTCTTTGCGGCCGCTGCAGAATTGGGTGCGGCGGTGTTCGTGCACCCGTGGGAGATGTTGGCCAAGGAGCGGATGCCGAAGTACT
>CAZAHQ010000171.1:0-8062 GCA_964484415.1 uncultured Acidobacteriota bacterium
ATTTCCGGATCGCTTCCGCACATCAGATCGGGTGGGGTGAAAAGCTTGGGGCTCGCGACACCACCCGGCTCGCGTCGCAGGTAACAACAAAATCCACCGGGAGCATCGCAAGCCTGTGTCGAAGGCACGTTGGTATTTGATCCGTACGTGCGCCGCGTACCTTGGATCGCACTCGGTCGCAGGAAGATGGTGACCGAGCGCGGGTGCAGCGCGACCTGAATCTGTTCACCGACCAGGTTGATCAACTTCTCGGATTGACCGGTCATTTCGCGGATCGCGACCGCGAGGCGAGAAAGAATCTGTCGCGCATCGTAGGCATCGCGAAAGTAACGTCGATCGATGTTGGGCATCACGTGCTGAATGCCGGCCCGCAACCCGGCGGCAATCACGATCGCCACCGCGGCGCTGGTGAGCGGTGCGGCAATCCCTCGAGCCGCCGGAATCATGCTGTTGATCAGCGGTGTCGCCAGCGCGTACGTGCCGCCAAACAGAATCAGCGCGACCGCCCAGACTCCTCGCGACACCAAGGCGTACTGCAGGCCGCGGCGCAAAATCACGCGAATCCCGAAGACGCGATGCCGCACCACCACGTAGCCGAACGTCAGTGGAAACACCGGCGTGGTGATCGAGAGGATGGCGATCACCACCGGAGGCAACTGCTTCCCGGCAACCTGCAACAGAATGGCAACGCCCAGCGGCAACCACGACACCAGGCAAGCGGTCAACATCAGGTTGAGTCGGCGACGTTCATCGGGCGTTACCGCGGCGCGGCGGTTCATCGATAGCGAAACCATCGCCAGCGTTACCAGCGCTAAGGCCAGCGGGACGTCGATGGCGTTCACCAGCGACACCACCGCATCGATCGCCGACGTTGCCATGAACTTCTCGTACGAAGCGAGGCTGGTGTAGCGCAAGATGCCGGCGCTCAGCGTGAGAAGACCCTGCGCCAATCCCCACCCGCCAATGATCCACTTCAGCCACGGCCAGGCTCTGTCCAAGGGTGAAGAGAATGGGAACACCAGAAAGAAGAACACCAGCGATGGGCAAGCCAGATTCTGACCCAACGGCCGAAATACCAACGCAGCAGCGCGACCGAGCGCTGCGATGTTCTCCGGATCGAAGCCCGCGACCGCCGAGAACGATAAGAACATCACCGCGGCCACGAACGCGTTGCGATCGTCGGGGCGTGAGAATCCCAAGAAGATCGCCGCCGGAACCGCGGACAGCGGAAGCACCAAGTACATGCAAATCACGAACAGTCGAAGGCTCAGAGGTACCGGTTCGACCGGGACCGGCGGCAACTCGAGAATCTTTTTCTGCGATGGAGTTCCCGCCGCGCCGGGCCGTTCGACGGTTAGAAACCAACGCTGTCCATGCGGGATGGTGCGCCGCACTTCAGCCCAGTCCCAATAGCCATCAATCGGATGCTCTTGCCCGCGGCCGTCGGTGACAGAGACCAGAACATCGCCTTTGAGCACGCCGCTTCCTGCGAAGTTCCCTGGAGTGCCGTCAGGGTTTTTCTCGATGATCTCGTCGAACAGCATTCGCCCTTCGACAATCGCAAACTGATGCTGTGTTTGCGCAGAGATGTTGTCGGAAAGAAGCATCTGCTGGATCACACCGCAGTGATAGATCACGGCGGAGGCGGCAAACAGGGCGAGTGCGATCAGGCGAGGGCGCATGGCGACGTCATCCTGGCATGAACAACGCAAAGCCGGGGGGAGAGTTTCAACCCGCCCGCACCGCCGCGCCAACCGCTGGGCTGCACACCGCCTCGATCAGATGCCAGCGCCGCGGCGAAAGCTGCCAGTGCAGGTAGCTGTGCGGCTGCTGTGCGGTGAAAAAACCGTTGGTGTGATGGTCGACAAGCTTCCCTTCCCGGCCGGCGTAGAACCGATCGAGCAGTGCTTCGTCGTCGAGTCGTGTCGGTAGTTGCAGCGGCTGTTCGAATTCGAGGGATAACGCCCCCGAGACACGATCGTGAAAGCTCGCCCAGGGGTGATCGCTCAGCGTGCGTGGAAGCGCATCACGCCAGTGCGCAAGCAGCGTGTCGGTCTTGTCGCGCGGCAGCACCAGGTGCAATTGGCCGAGAAAGTTGCAAAGCAACACCGCCGCTGGGGCATGTGCTGCGATCAACGCCCCTAGCCCGATGGAATCGCCAGCGCTGAAGTGATCGTGAACGATCCACTGCAGCTCGGTGCCGGCGGACAATGCGTTGGCGTGACGTCGACGAAATAGCCTTGGCGCGAGCGGGTCGGGATCGAGTGCCACGAGACGAGCAAAGCGCGCGAGGAACGCGGTGTCGAGGCAGTAGCCGGCGCTCGGCCCAATCAAGATCAGCGTCGAGGCCGCCGGGGCCCAATCGCGAAGCCAGCAGCCGACAGCAGTGCGGAATGGAGTCCACAGACCCTCCGCGTGGCGCAGCGCGCGTGTGTGATAAGCGAGTCCGCCTGAAGGTCCGGTGAGCGACATCGTTGCGAATGATCGCATGCGCGGACGCGGTCGCGGGCTCGCACGAACACGTTCGGTGCGAGGCGGGTTTGGCCTGTTCGCCGCGACGCAGGAGCCATGGCGCGACTTGCAAGGGTGCCGATATTAGCGGCGAGGGTGGAGGTTTTCCGGAGGGATCGATGCGTTCGGCACTCGCCGTTGCCGTGGCACTACTTGTGGTTACTTTCGCGGCGTTGGCTGCTCCTCCGAGCGAGCCGGTGCTGTTGATCGGCAAGCCCGATCTGTCGGCTTCGTGGGACGAACTTGTGGGGCCGGCCGGCGGACGCGTTGCGATGCAGATGCCTGAGTCGCGCGCCGCCGTGGTGGACCTTCCGATAGGTCTGTGGCCTGCACTGCAACGTGATCCACGCTTGAGTTTGGTGACGCGCGATGTGGTGAGCGCGGCGACGATCTCAACACTCGATGAGCCGGCTCAGCGTGCGGCCGAGGCGTGGAACGGTTGGCGCGCAACGCTTGGCGCAACGATGACGGCGGAGCCGTTGCCCGGCGAGTCGGCGGCTGGTGAATCGTTTGGCGACGATGCACTGAAGGCGGCGCCGTGGTGGGAGCAAGCGCGCACTCGATCGATGATGGCGGCTGAAGAACTGCTGCGCGCCAACGGTGCGGGCTGGGAGAATACGAGCGAGTTCTTGGCGGGGAAGGTTTCGATCAACCTGCTGCTGCCGGAAAGCGACGGCAGCCACGAGCCATCGCGCGAGAATTGGACGTCGGCGCAGGAGAGCGCAATTCTGAGCAAGACGCTCTCCGCCTTGTCGACGCTGAAGGCGCTGCACAGCGGAGCGGACTTGAGCTTCACGGTTCACTTGCTTACGGGGCGGGTCGATCTGCGATTGCGCACCGGCTACGAGCCGATCGCCCGCAGTGCCGATCCGTACGGTGCGACCGGCGAGGAACTGTGGTCGCTCGAGGTCTTGAGCAAGCTGGGCTACCTCGATGGATCGCGCATGATTCGTTCGCGCCAACTGGCCGACGCCACACGTCGCGCCGACGGCAGCGACTGGGCCATCAACTTGTTCGTGGTCAATAGCTACAAGGACACCGACGGCAAGTTTACCGATGGCCGATTTGCCTACACCTGGATCGGCGGCCCGCACGGTGTGTTGACCTCGGATAACGGTGCCTGGGGTGCCGCGAACTTCGACAAGGTCGTGCTGCATGAAATTCATCACGCGTTTTACGCGCTCGACCAGTACGTGGCGTCGGGTTGTGCGTGTGATTCGTTGTCGGGGTACATGGCGGCAAGCAACGACAATTGCGAGAACGGCTGTGCGTCGGAACGCTGCGTGATGCGCGACAACTCTGCGGTGGTGTCGAGTACGACGCGGCGGATGGTCGGCAGTATCGACGCCAACAGCGACGGGACGGCCGATATCCTGCAGGTCTCGCCCGAGACGACGGTTGCGTTGGCGCGGGGTGCAGCAAGCTGCGGCACGCTTGTCTCGCTGGCCGGTACGGCGAACGTCGTGGCGTATCCGAATCACAATCCGCTCGGTATCACGCCGGCACGTGCGATTTCGTTGTCGACAATTCGCGAGGTGCAGGTGCGCGTGGATGGCGGTGCCTGGCAGAGCGGTTTGGTGTACGCCGACGACGGCGCATTCGATGAACCGCAGGAGACCTTCAGTTTGACGCTGTCGTTGTCGCTCGATCGGCACGCCGTCGAGGTGCGCGCGATCGACAGTCGCGGCAACACGGCGCACGGCAGCAGTTGGACGGTCGATGCGACCGAGGTCGCCGACGCCGTGACCGATTCGTTGGAATTGGAGCACGGTCCGCTGGGAACGATGCTCAGTTGGGCGTCGGCTACCGGCGCCGGTGCCTACCGCGTGCGCCGCGCGACAATCCCCAATCGCGTGTCCACCTCCCCCGCTGCGATCGATGTCGCTTCCACCTACTGGAACGACACCACTCCCGGCACCCAGTTCTATCTAGTCACGAGCCTAGACGGCTGCGGCCGCGAATCCCCCTAACTCAGTCCGCAATTCGGGGGGTGGCGAGGAGGAGGGGGGCGCGGGGGAAGAGGGAGGCGGCTGCGCAGAGGAGGACGGTCAGGAGGAGGCGGGGTTTGCGGATCTTGATGGGGGGTGCGGACGCGCGGGGGTTGGTGCGTAGGGCGCGAATCGTGGCCAGGCCCAGTGCGGCGGGAAGTAACGTTGCGAAGCGGACGCGCCATTGTAGAACCGGGAGTTTGGTGGTGTAGAGCAGGCCAGCGATGAGGTGGTTGTGGGCTTGCGCCAAGCGCGCATGCGGGTCCTCGCCGGGCGGAAGGAAGCGCACGCCGCGCTCGGCATCGCGAGCAACATCGCGCACGATGTTCACCAACTGCAAGCCGCGACCGTAACGCCGGCCCAAGCGCGACATCGCGGCCTCATCGCGCGGCGCCACGCCTCTGCGATGAATCACGAGCAACGCCGTCCAGAACTCACCAACACATCCGGCGATCCCCTCGGTGTACGACTCCAACTCGCGTCGATCCCGCAACCCTCGCGCATGCTCGACACCAAACCGCTGCACCTCCCATTCCATCGTCGCGATCAATCGCGTCACCACTCGCGACACGGCGTTGCGCTCGGCGGGAGGCATCCCCGCCAAGCGAGTCATCAGCTGCGGCGCGCTGCGCAAGAGCGTCGATTCGGCCTGCGCGGTTGGATCGTCACCCAGGCCAACCTGCGCCAGCTCGAGCCTCACCAGATCGAACTCCCCTGCGTTGAGGCACGCTCGCAACCCGGCCAACAACTCGAGCTTCTTTGCGGCGCCGACAGCCGACCGGTCGGCCACCGTGTCGGCCAAGCGGGCCAACAGATACGCCGACTCGATCGCCGGACGCAGGTCCTTCGGAAGCGCCCGAATGGAAAGTGCGAACGTGCGCGACACGCGCCGAAGGAAGTCGGGCTGGGAAAGTGGATCGTTAGGCACCGGTGAATGCTAGCCGGGGAGCGGTTCGGATGGCACCGCCGCGGTCCGATCCCTAGATTCCCGCGTGAGGAGCTGGCACTGGGCCGTCGGCCCGGCGCGAGTTTCGAGCGGAGGGTGAGGACGCAATGAGCAATCAACGTGGCGCAGGCAAGATCGGGTTGATCCTTTGGTTGGCGGTGATGGGGTCCGGCGTCTTTGCAGCAACGCGCTGCGTGCCGGTGCGCATGGCAATCATGCAACTTCACGACTTTGCCGATGAACAAACCAAGTTCGCTGCGGCCGCGCGCCGCTTCGACCAAGCCAAGATGATCAACGAGATCTACAGCAAGGCGCGCGAGCTCGACATTCCACTCGACAAAAGCGCCGTGACGCTCGACAACCGCCAAAACGAACTCGTGCTCAAGATGAAGCACAAGGTGGAAATCAACCTCGAGGTCTACACCTGGGTGTGGGAGTACAACAAGTCGTTCCGCCACATCAAGATGTAAGCGCGCTTACCCCGCTCTCAGATGATTCGCCCGTTGGCGATCACCATGTGAACGCGAGGAGCACCGAGTTGGTAGATCAACTGGCGTCGCTCCGCAGCGTCGATCACGAGCATGTCGCAACGCTTACCGGCTTCGAGGCTCCCAGCCTGATCGGCAATTCCGCACGCCGCCGCCGCGTTGAGTGTGGCGGCGACGATCGCTTCATCCACCGACATCCCGCACAGCAAACATCCGAGCTGCATCACCAATGGCAATGTTTCCGTCGGGCACGTTCCGGGGTTGTGATCGGTCGCCAACGCCACCGGAACGCCGAGATCAATCATCTTTCGTCCGCTCGGATGTGTCGCGCAGCGCAGGAACAAACTCGCCGCCGGTAACAAGACCGCAATGCTACCCGCACGTGCAAGCCGTTGTAGGCCTTGTTCCGAAGCATGATCCAAGTGGTCGGCGCTGACCGCCCCCAGCTCGGCGGCCAATGACGCGGCACCGTCCTCCTTCAGTTGATCGGCATGAACCTTCACGCCCAACCCACGATCCTTGGCCGCACGCAGCACCCGTTCGGCTTCGGCCAAGCTGAAGGCGTGATCGTCGACGAACACGTCCGCAAACCGTGCGAGCTTCCCTTCCGCTACCTGCGGAATCATCTCGCTGCAGATCTCGTCGACGTAGCGCTCACGAGCAGCTTGCGAGCCGCGCGCCTCGCGCGGAAACGTGTGCGCGCCCAAGAACGTCGGCACCACGGCGTGAGCGTGTGATCGCGCTACATCGGCAATCGCCAGCAAGATCTTCAGCTCGCATTCCAGCGACAAGCCATAGCCGCTCTTGATTTCCACGGCGGTCACGCCCTGTCGCGCGAGCCGATCGAGACGCAGACCCGCCTGCACCGCAAGCTCCTCGCGACTGGCCGCGCGCGTCGATGCAACCGTGCGCAAGATCCCACCGCCCTCGGCTGCAATCTGCGAGTAGCTCACCCCAGCGAGACGCTTTTCAAACTCATCGGCGCGATCGCCGGCGTACACCAAGTGCGTGTGCGCATCGACCAGCCCCGGCAGCACGGCCCGCCCACCCACATCCAGCCGCGTGGCGCTTGGTTGGATCTCGACCGACTTCTCGAGGCGCCACTCCGGGCCGACCCAGACGATCCGCCCATCCTTGGCAGCGACCGCCCCTTCTTCAATCACGCCGACGCGCGCTTGATCGGGTCCACAAGCGGGCGCGGAACCGGCACATGTAACGAGTTCTGAAGCACCGACCACGACCAGATCGGCGGATGGAAGATGTGTCATTAGCGCTCGACGAGCGGATCTTCTTCGCCGAGCGCCGGCGGCACGCTGGAACGCGTGCGCAACTTGTCGGCGAGCCCGGCTTCTTGCTTGCGGATTTCGAGCAGTCGCTTGTGTTCATCGAGCAAGGCCGCGAGTCTGTTTTCAAAAGCCTCGCGCTCGACCTTCAAGCGCAGCAACTGCCCCTCCACGCGCGTGCACTCCGCGCGGGTGTGGCTGATGATCTGCTCGGCGTGGCGGCGAGCATCGGCAACGATCCGCTCGGCTTCTTGCTGCGCCACGTTGCGCCGTTCTTCAGTGAGTCGTTCGCCGGCCGCCAGCGCTTCGATCAAGGTGCGCTCGTGACGACCGACTTGCTCCACTCTGCCCGTGAGTTGTGCGGTCTGACGCAACAACTCGTCCCGCTCGAACACCGCTTGCGACAATGCGTCCGCCACCTGCTGCAAGAACGCGTCAACCTCGGCGCGGTTGTAGCCGGAGAGCGATCGACCGAATCGTCGCGACTCGATATCAATGGGGGTGAGGGCCATACGGCGTGCTCCACGAATCCTGTGTCGGGCGGGGCACACGATACCTGCCTGGCCCCTGGGGTGTAAAGCCGCGCGGAGTAAAGGCACGGCGACAAGCCGCCCGCGCCTCGACTCAACGCGGCCCGAACAGCGCGGTGCCGACGCGGACCAACGTCGCTCCGGCCTCGATCGCGAGCTCGAAGTCGTCGGACATCCCCATCGAAAGCCGTTGCATCGTGATGTACTGCAGTCGCCGTTCGTCCAAGCGACGGGCCAACTCCGCCAGCCGCTCGAAGTATCTGCGGGTGGTCGCGGGGTCGGCCGGCGGCGGAATGGTCATCAACCCCTCGACCCG